>CAZFOF010000112.1:0-6841 GCA_964520265.1 uncultured Halobacteriales archaeon
CCAGGTCGACGAGCCCGACACACACTACAAAGTCGGGAAGATTCTCTCGGAGTACGACTTGCTGGAGTTACACGACCAGCTCCCAGACCTGTGGCTCGGTGAGTCAACGGAGTCGACGAGTCTCCGCGACCTCGCCGACAGAATCAACGTCGCGGTGCTCCGGCAGGCGATGGAGGCGGCGGGCGCTGACCCACTCGAAGGCGAAGCCGAAAACGCCTACCGGCTTCTGACCGGCGACGACGTGAGCGCTGGCGTCCGGACACAGCAGCGCAACCGACTGCAACGAACAGGTGTCGACGTCGACCAACTCGAATCCGATTTCGTCACACACCAGGCCGTCTACACGTATCTCACCACGGCACTGGATATCTCCAAAGAGCAAGCCGACGACACAGACCCACTGGAGAAACACGAACAGCGCATCCAGCGACTCCGGAGTCGAACCGTCGCCGTGACGGAGAACTCACTCGATGACCTCAGTGCCGCCGGCGACCTCACGCTTGGCTCGTTCGACACCATCGTCGATATCCGTGTCTACTGCCAGGACTGCCAGACGCAGTTCGACCTCACCGACCTCCTGGAAGCCGGTGGCTGTAACTGTGACACGTAGCGCTTTCTGGTGCCCGTGGGGATACTAACCTATTTGGGCACCGGCGGAGACTCACTGGTGATGCCCGAGGACTTCGACCACATCGGCACGAGCGAACTCGACGAGGACACGAAGGCAGAACTCAGGGCGGTCACGGAGGGATTCTTCGAGCGCCCACTCGAAAAGGCCGGGAACTTCGACTGGGACTCGTTCAAGCGCAACGAAGCGTTCAAGGCCATCATGATGCCGTCACCGCTGTTCTGGGTGCTCGCGAACTTCGAGCGGAGTTTCACACAGAAACTCGGGCAACAGATGTACGAGGAGTTTGGCCGTGCAGTCGCTGAGACCAACCCTCGTGTGGGTTCCGCCGAAACCCAACACGCATGCGACGACCTCGAACTCACCAATACCGAGGAGAACAAAATCGAGTCACTCATCTCGGGGCTGGATGGCGACAGAGAACCGGATTGGGAACGCGAGAAATCGGACGTGCTGGCGGTCGACTCACGAGATGCCGTCACGAAATCAATCGGGTCGATTACGTGGGATCTCTGGATCGAGGACTTCGAAGACGGGCGACCGCTGGCCGCGGAGATCAAGACGCCCAAACCCAACCGCGACCAGACGATGGAGTCGAAACGACAGATGCTCCAGACCGTCGCCGCCTACGCTCACCGCGATGCACCGACGCCGATTACGCGCTATGTCTTCCCGTTCAACCCCTACGGCAGTCTCGAAGATTACGAGTGGTGGCCGCCACAGGACTTTTTCGACGTTCGCGCAAGCGACGGGATGCTGGTCGCCGAGGATTTCTGGGATGCCATCGGTGGGCCTGGCACCATGGAGGGACTGTTCAATTTCCTGCTCGAGGAATCTGAAGGGAACATCGAGAAACTGAAAGACCTCGCTGGTGACGAGACGCTCTGACCGAGCAAACTCCGTGGCCCTAAATAGTTCCACGATGCAACAGTGAGGTAATCGATGCGCGCACTCGACCTGTTCTGTGGCGCGGGCGGTTTCAGCGTCGGCTTCGAGCGGGCTGGTATCGACGTCGTCCACGGGGTCGATATCGCGACACAGGCACTCGAAACGTTCGAGGAAAACCACGATGGCTCGGCCGTCCACCACGACATCAGCGACGGCGTCCCACGTGACCTTGCCGACCTCGATGTCGATATCGTCTTTGGAAGCCCGCCCTGTAAGGGATTCAGTGACGCTCGCGGGTCGCGTCGGCTCGACGACGACCGGAACAAACTCGTCTTCTCGTTTATCCAGTGGGTCGACCACTTTCAGCCAGCCTACGTCATGATGGAAAACGTCGCGGGGATGACCACCATCAGCGACGAGTTTCTCGAAGCAATCCAGGCGGAGTACCGCGACGCCGGCTACCGGGTAGCCTGGGAGACGCTCAACGCGGCCGATTTTGGCGTCCCACAGACCAGAGAGCGCGTCATCTACGTCGGTGTGCGCGAGGATATCGACGTCTCGCCGACGCTGCCGGAGGGCACACACAGCGAGATGGCCGACGGACAGCTCACACTCGATGGCGACCAGCTCCGCGGCTGGACGACCGTTGCGGCGGCACTGGAAGACCTGCCGGCCCCGACCGAAGACGGGACTGTCTCGCTCCCGCCGCTGGCGGAGTTTCCCGACAACGACTACCTCCCGCTGGTGCGAAACGGCTGTACAGAGACCTGGAACCACGTCGCCAACGACCCCCGTGACGACGAGGACACTCGCCACATCGTCGACGAACTCCAGCCCGGAGAGATGTACCGGTCGAGTCGCTTTGGCGACCGCTATCGACAGGTCTGGGAGCTGTTGAGCCACAAGTTCTCTCCCGTCGAACAGGACGTACTCCGGTTTATCGCCCGCCATCGCACACGCAAGGATTACCGGATGTACGGCAAGTCGGTCGGTCCGGTACCTGATTCGCTCATCGCCGAGAACCTTGACCACGAAAGAGAGGCAGTTCTCGACGCGCTGTCCGACCTCTACGACGCCGGCTGGATTCGCTCGGACGAAGAAGACGGTACCACCGGCTACGACCTCAACACGAAGTCGGGGATTCGACCGCGATATATGCGACTGGAGCCAGACGGCCAGTCGAACACCATCCTCACCACGGATTTCGACCCTCGCGACAAACTCCATCCCACGGCTAATCGCGGCCTCTCGCTGCGAGAGGGCGCACGGATTCAGAGCTTCCCCGACTCGTTCCGGTTCCGGGGCTCCTTCGACGACATCGCGGAACAGATTGGCAACGCCGTTCCGCCGTTGATGGCACAGCGCCTGGGTGAGCATCTGTGTTCGATTGCCGACGCACGAGACCAACCCTCGCAGGTCACCGAGTGAGTTCACCACGCGATACTGACCCGCGTAGTACGTTTCCAGAGAGCGGAAACTGGTGTAGCCTATTTATTTTTCTCGGGCGTAGTACAGAGTGGAGGGGTGCCCACAGCCATGACCCACACACTGGAAATCAGTGACGAACTCAAGGAGCGACTCGACAACCATCTCGAATCCGACGAGACCTACGAGGAGTTCATCGAAGAACTCGTCAGTATCTACGAGACGGAAGGGTCGTTGCTTCAAGAAGGATACTCGGAATGAGGCCTGGCGGCAGTGTCGCTGGCTGTCTCTTGTAGCTTCAGGGCTCTCTAACGTCGAGGACGTCGTTGCTGACGCGGGCACAGAGTGGGTCACTTCCGAGGGGGTTCTCGGTGGTGGCGTGTGCCCGTGCTCGCGACCCGCCACACTGCTTCCGGTGGCGACACTCGCCACAGGTGCCGTCGAGTTGGGAAGGGTCACGGAGTGACTCGAACAGCGAGGAGTCACGGTACAGCGAGACGAGCTCCTCATCCCGGACGTTCCCCGCCTCCATCGGGAGAAAGCCCGACGGAAAGACTTCGCCGGTGTGGCTGACGAACACGAAGCCGTTGCCGTCGCCGGTCGACCCGACGCGCGGATTACTGCCACCCTCCTGGCGCTCGACTTGCTTTGCAATCCGCCGGAAGTGCGGTGCTTCGACGGTGATGAGACGGAAATCGGCCTCGCGCTGGCGGCGGTAGAGCCACTCCAGTAGCTCTTCGGTCTCTTCGGAGGAGAGCTGTTCGAGTTCGACACCGCGTCCCAGCGGGACGAGGAAGAAGACTTCCCACATAACTGCGCCAAAGTCCTCGACCAGTCCGGCGATTTCGGGGAGGTCGTCGACCGTCGTCGCCGTCACTGTGGTGTTTATCTGCAAGGAGAGGTCGATTGTCGCGGCGTACTCTGCGGCCTGTCGAATCCGCTCGAACGAGCCTTCCTCGCCCCGGAACGAGTCGTGGCGGTCTGCGGTCGCACCATCCAGCGAGAGCGCGAGACGGTTCACGCCCGCCTCTTTTAATTCGTCCAGTACCGATTCGGTCAGACTGGCGGTCGGTGCTGGTGTCACACCGGTTCGCAACCCGACGGAGTCGGCGTAGGAGAGCAACTCCATGAGGTCTGGTCGTTCGAGGGGGTCGCCTCCGGAGAAGACGAGAATCGGCGGTGGTGACCCGAAGTTTGCGACCTGGTCGATGAGTTCCTTGCCCTCTTCAGTCGTTAGCTCGGCGGGGTCGCGGTCGGGTTGGGCGTCCGCGCGGCAGTGGTCACACTCCAGTTCGCAGGCCTGTGTCACCTCCCAGGTGACGATAAGCGGCGTCGAGCCGTAGTCGCGCCCGTGGGCTGTGCTGTCGGTTTTGTTCTTGTGCGGGTGGCCGCTCTCGTCTCGGTTCTCGTGGGGATGACCATTGTTGTGGGGGTGGTTTCGGGACATACGTGGAATGAGAATTGCTGGGACTGACCGGATTGCTCGTTCCGAAACACAACACGCGTTCCGGCAGTGTCCATACATCCCTACCATTACACTGGCCGACAACGAGACTCTCCCCTCGGCTCTGCGGGTTTTTAAGCATTTCCGACAGGCAGGTTTCCGACGATCCACACCGTCAACTTTTGTGTGCTCGGGTGACTTGATCGACTGAAGGGTGACCATCTATCGACTCGACGCTCTCCGTCGCGGCCGAGGGAGTAACACTCGAACGTGACGGGCGCGTCTTCCGGTTCGACGCAGCGGGGCGGCTGACGCGGGTCTTCGACGGGGAACACGTCTTCTATCGCGGGCTGGACAACACGGTCGTCGAGAAGTGGTGGGAGCAAATCCAGACCAGCGACGGCACGGCTCGTGTTCGCCGGTCGCGACAGGTCACCGACTCGCGCCGCGAGCAACTGCTTGCGACTGCTTACGACACTGTCGCGACACGCCTCGAGTCAGCACTCAGCGAGAACACGTACGATTCCGACGAGCGCGAATCCATTCAGCGTGTTCTGGCGCAGTCACCGGAGACGCTGGCGGCCGACAGCGAGCAGATGGAATCGCTGTACGAGCCAATCGGCGTCCTCCCGCCCGACCAGTATCGAACCGTCGTCGTCCAGACGGCGACTGGCTGTCCGTACGACTGCTCGTTCTGTACGCTCTACGGAACAGAACTGGACGTCCGTTCTGTCGAGGAAGTCGAGACACATCTCGCGGAACTCAAATCCTTCTTCGGACGTGGCTTGCGCTCGCGCCGGACCGTCTTTCTGGGCGATGCAGACCCACTCGCTGCCCCATACGAGACGCTTCGGGGGACGCTGCAGACGATAGCCAGCGAACTTCCGACACTCCACGAGGGGGGCGTCAACGCCTTTCTCACAGCGCGGACGGCTGCACGGCTAAGCCCCGAGAAAGTCGAGATGCTCGCTGCGGAGGGGGTCGACCGAGTCTACATCGGCGTCGAATCGGGTGCCGAGTCGGTGCTCGACGTACTCAGAAAGCCACAGACGACCGAGGAAGTTCTGGAGGGGGTTCGACGCCTCAAAACTGCCGGTATCGCCGTTGGCGTCATCGTCCTCGCAGGCGTCGGCGGACAGGAACTGGTGACGGCCCACCTCGAAGAGACGAGTGAACTCGTCTCCTCGCTTTCGCTCGATGCCAACGACATCGTCTACGTCTCGCCGCTTGCGGAGGCAGAGACAGACGACTACAGCGAGCAACTGCGTGACCGCTCGCTGTCGGAACTCTCTGAGACCGAAATCGCCGCCCAGACCGAACACCTCCGCTCGCGCCTTGCCGACCAGACGCCTGCCCGTGTCTCCCGGTACCATGTGGCAGATTTCGTCTACTTCTGATACTCCCGGCTATACGTACGTGAACAGATTTGGCACAACGGGGTGCCAACATCGTTCACGAAGTGATAGCCAACAGTATGAGGACTCTGGATGTCACCACTCTTGTCGCCGCCGACTGTGGAGCCAGTGGTCGCTCTCAGCGCCCTCTTAGCGTCTGGTGACCGGTGATGGGTTGCCAAAATTACCGGAGTTTGTTGCTGGTAGAAGAGACACGCTCAGGTGAGAGTCAACGCGTTGAAACCGTCTCCCGGGTGGTGGTTTCGCCTGGCGGCCAACTAAATAGCCCGCAGTATCGCGGGCGAGTGGGTCGTCACATCTACCGTCACAGGTTTCAGCTATCCCCGAGACACGGTAGGCGTTACCCCGTTGAGAAGGGTAAGTATGCTACGTTAGAGTAGTGTCGAGCATGACTTGCACGACGCGACCGACAGGCAATCGACGGTTCCGGGCGAGACTGCCCGCGCGGCACGGACGACGGAGGCGTGTGGTATGACACTCCCCGCAGGAGACGTATTTGTCTCTCCGGGTACGCTCGACGAGCGTCGAGATGCAGTTACTATCGTCGACGTTCGAGAACCGCGAGCCTACGAAGAGATGGGACACGTTTCCGGTGCGGTCAACATCCCCTTCGAGCGCCTTCGTGACCCCGGTAGCGTCTCCGATGGCATGTTGCCCGACCCCGCGGAGTTCGCAGAAATCCTGGGCGAAGCCGGCATCGCTCCCGACGACGATATCGTCGCCTACGACGGTGACAGGGGCGTCTACGCTGCTCGCTTCCTGCTTACGGCTGCGGTCTGTGGACACGCCGGGACGCTCCAACTGCTCGACGGTGACTACCGCGTCTGGCAACAGTCCCGAGAGACAACCACGGAGGATTCCGACCTGTCCACGGTCGACTACGCTGTTGCTGACCCCGAGAAGACGCCGGTCGTCGACCGCGAGACAGTCGAAGCCGCCGTCGAACACGACACAGTGTTAGTCGATACGCGCACGCCGGCAGAGTACGACTCGGCACACATTCCGGGTGCAGTACAGCTCAGCTGGGAAGCACTGGTCGAC
>CAZFOF010000113.1:0-6837 GCA_964520265.1 uncultured Halobacteriales archaeon
TCCCCCCGCTGGGATAGGGGTAGGGAACGGTGATGAACGTCGGGTCGTCCTCGCCGGGGTCGGCTTCGTACCGACCCTCGTCGTCCCAGCGCTGTCGCCACTTCGATTCGAGGTCCAGGGGCTCGTAATCCATATACACGCGTTCGGCAGGCCGGCACTATAAGCCCTGCACCTTCGGCCTGGCAGCTACCCCGCTGCAATCAGCGCCACGCCACCGACCGCGACGACGGCGGCCCCCAGACGGCGCGGGAGTCCACGCTCACCGAGGATGACACCACCCAGCAAAACGGCGACGACCGCCTGCGTGTTGACAATCGGCGAGACGATGCTGGCGGCGGCGACCTCGAAGGCAATCGTCTTCAGATGGACGCCGACGGCGAAGATAGACGCCAGCGCGACGATACCGGGGACTGCCCGGCGAAGGCGCTGCCAGTCGACGTGTCGGAGTGCAATCGGTATCGCGGCGGCGGCGACGGCCCCAAAACTGATCAGTGCGAACGTCTGTGGCGGCAGGTCGGTTCCCGACAGCAGTGCTCTGACGCCGACGTCGCTGACTGCAAACAACAGCGACCCTAGCAATGCGAGTCGCGCTGGCGTGTAGCCAGCAGCCCGCCGGAACGGTGCCATGAGGCCGCCACCTTCGTAGTTCGCCAGATAGATGGCGACGACGGCCAGCCCCAGTCCCGCCGCCTGGAGTGTCGTCGGTGCCGCCGCGAGTGCGGCGACTTCCAGCGGGAGCACGAAGGCAGGTGCGAGTTTGTTCAGCGGTGCGACATACGAGACGTCACCGAGTTTGAAGGCGTGAATCGAGACGAGATTCGCACCGGCGATGGCGACACAGACCAGTCCCAGCAGGAGCCAATCTTCCGCCCCAAATCCCGGCGGCAGGAACGATTCGCCGGCCGGCCAGGTCACGGCAGCGATGACGCTGTACCACACCAGTCCCGCAACCTCGACGGTGGCGACGTACACCGGAGAGGGGAGACTGTCGAAGGAGTGTTTGTAGACGAATAGATAGACGCCAAAAAGTACCGCCGCAACGAGCGACCAGACGACGCCGACCTGTAACACACAGGTGCTTCGGGCTGGAGGCGTGTATACCCCCCGAAGGCTCGATCAGTCGTCGTCTTCGTTCGCGCTGGAGAGTGTGTCGCCACCGGTCGGACCGACCGAGAAGACGAACTCGTGTTCGGCCTCCGTATCGAACCGGTTGAGGATGTCACGGAGCGGCTGGGCGTAGCGCTGGAGGTCGTTCGCCCGCTGTGACACCTCGTTAAGTTCTGCGGCCTGTTCCTCTGCGGCCGCGCTGACTGTGTCGGTCTCGGACTGGGTGTCCTCGCTCAGCTTGGTAATCTCGCTTATCTCGTTGGCGATTTCCTTGGTGTTGTCGAGGTTGGTGTCGACGTCGGGGCTGGAATCGCCGTTGGAGAGGTTCTCGAGGTCGCCGGCGATTTCGTCCATCTTCTCCGAGACGGTTTGGAGGCGTTCTTTCTGGTTTTCGGCGTCGAACGCAATCGTCTGGATGGAGTTTGCGACCTGTTCGCTGGCTTCCCGAACCGTGTCGGCGCTCTGTTCGACCTCGGCACCGGCCTCCTCGACCTCGTCGACGTAACTTTTGAGCTGACCGGTGGTCTTTTCGAGTTCTTCGATCATGTCGTTGAACTCGGAGGCGATCTGGTCCATCGCTTCGTTCTCGCCGTCTTTGTCCATCCGCTGTGTGAGGTCGCCGGATGCACACTCCTGCATGACCGCCGAGTATTCCTCGGCTTTCTGTTCGAGATGGTTGCTCATCTCCAGGGCTCTGGCACGGGAGGCCTCGGCCTCCTCGCGGGCGCTTTCGGCCTCTTCGACCTGGTTTTTGAGCGCGACTCGCATCGACTCGAAGGTGCCATACAACCCCCCGATTTCGTCTTCCCGTTTGAGTTCCGGCACTTCGACATCGAGATTTCCGTCTCTGAGCTCTTCGGCCTTCCCGCTCAGGCGTTCGAGCCTGGTCATATCCAGGTGGATAACTCCCCAGACGATGCTGAATCCGACGAGCCCCAGGAGAATGAGGGCGATAATATTCATCGAGATGGTGTCCCGGAGCGCGAAGGCTTCACTGGCAGGGACGTGGGGCACGACGACCCAGTTTGTCCCCTCGACGGGCACTGGTGCGTACCCGACGAGGAAGGTTCGCTCGTCCATGTCGCCCATCTGCATATCCATCTTCGACGTGCCGGTCTCGCCATCGAGTCCGCGCTGTATCGCATCCCGTAGCTTATCCGGTGAGTTGTTCGCGTGCGAGGTGAGCATCATGTCCTGCATATGGCTCATGACGACGGTTCCCTCGTCGTTGACAATCCGGGTGAATCCGTTCGATGGCTGTGAAATCGAACCCACGTGTCGGTTGAGGTCGATGAGCATCACGAGCTGGTGGCCGTGACCGGACGACTCATCCGTCGCCGTCGCGTTGTGGTCGTGGTCGTGGGTGTCGGTACCAGGCTCGGCGTCTTCAGGCGGAATCGGACTCACGACCGCGATCGTCGCGTTACCGGTCTCGTTGTGTCTGAACGGTTCCGTTACTATCGTATCGTCGGGGCCCTCGAAGTCGAGTTCACCAAGTTCTAGCCCCGAGTGTCTGAGTTGCGTGTTGACATCGTCCTCGTGGGCGCTGGCGAGAATATTCTGTGTCGAGGCGTCGATCATGTGCAGCGCCTGTATCTCGTCGGGCAAGCGCCCCTGTTCGACCTCGTGGGCGAGGAAGTGATTGATACGGGTCGGGTCATCGTGGTGTCCGCGCAGCAGCCTGGTTCGTGACAGCAGCCGCGTCTCCTCTTTCATCCGCTCGACCCACTGCCCGAGGGATTCGGCCTCTGTCGTTGCGGCGTCCCGGAGCCGGTCGTTGGTCTGGTCTTCGACCATCGCCCCGGTCTGCATCGTGACAACCCCGCCAATAGCGACGCCCATCAGGATTATCACGACGAACCCAACCGCCAGTTTTCGTGTGTAACTCCGGCGAATTTGCTCTGGGGTCACCGCCCGTACGAGCGAGACAAAACGGGCATGGAGACCACGTAAGCTCTTTTTAAGCCCTGAAGAATCCGATTGGCCTGGCATTAATTCGTATAAATCCGTTACCTCCACTTATATGCACTGTTGCTTATCAAATTCTGGGAATTACAAATATGAGAATGGAATCTCTCCTCGGTAAGCTGTCCCTTAATTTTCCCTATCTCACTACTGAAAGCGGATACTCTCCAGTGTTATCCGTCTTCCTGTTTCTCGAGATGCGCCAGACCGAGGTCGATAATATCATGCAGGACATTTCGGGCGTGGCCGTCGGGATGGACACCTTCGTAGATGCCACAGACTTGCTTGCGCGCACAGACGTACGTCGTCCGCTGGGGAGTGCCGTCTGCCATCGAGACGTCGAACGCGTCCGCGACCTTTCCGTCCGGGTCGGCCAGCAGGTCGAATCCCAGGTCGTGCTCGTCGGCGAACTCCCTGTGGGACTGGACATCGTCGGTCGAGACGCCATAGACGGCGACGCCAGCTTCCTCGTAGCTTTCGCGTTCCTCGTCGAACTGTCTGGCCTCGGTCGTACACCCAGGCGTCCCGTCGCGTGGGTAGAAATACAGCACCGTCGGCTCTGTGAACTCGACTGTCACCCGCTCGCCGTCCTGATTTGCCGCCGTCACCTGGGGCACCGGCGCACCCGTTTCGAGAACCATACCCGTGGATGCCACGGCAGTTCTAAGTGTCTGTCCCTTCGGTGACCTCGATGTCCGTCCCCGCTGGCTCTGGAGACTTCTTGCCGAGTCGAACCGTCAGTACACCGTTGTCGAAGGTGGCTTCGGTCTCTGTCGGGTCGACGGGACTCGGCAGCGTGATGCTGCGGTCGACAGTTTCGGTTCGACGCTCGCGTCTAATGAACGTGGCCTCCTCGTGAGTTCGGTCTTCGCCGCGGGCTGCCTGGACGCGGAGCGTGCGCTCCTCGTCGAGTTGCACGTCGATGTCGTCGGCCGTGAACCCGGGGAGGTCGACCACGGCAACGAATGCGTCGCCCTCGTCGATGAGGTCGAGGGGTGTCCCCGCGACGCTCGACACGTCGAAGTCGGTGAGCTCCTCGAATAGCTGTTCGAGTTCACCAAATGGGTTGTCTCGTTGACGCATACGTACTACTACACCGGCAATCGGCTTAAAGAGTCAGCCACCGAGAGGTGTGGTTCAGTACAGCACGGTTTCGCTGTCGTAGGAACCGAGTCGGCGCACCCAGCCGTCGGCGGTGATGTCGGCGACGGCGTCGAGTGCGTCCTGCGTGCGCTCCTCGTAAAGACCAGCGGCGATGTCGAGGTGGAAGACGTAGTCACCGAGACGCTCGCCGCTGGGACGGGATTCGACACGCGTGAGATTGATGTCGCGCTTGGCGAAGGGTTCGAGCATATCCAGCAGGAGACCGGGACGGTCTTCGCTCGGGTAGACGATAAAGGAGGTCTTACTCCCTGCCTCCGAGCGTTCGGCGGCAGGTGCAACGACGAGAAACCGCGTCGCGTTCGAGGAGCGATCCTGGATATCCTCGGCGAGGACGGTCAGTGAGGTACCGTTGTCGGCGTTTGCGGGGTGGCCGATGGCGGCGACTGTGGAGTCGTCGCGTGCACGCTCGACGCCGCGGGCCGTCGAGGCCACCGCTTCGAGGTCAGCGTCGGGGTAGTGGTCTTCGAGATAGCCTCGACACTGCGCGAGTGCCTGTGCGTGGCTGGCGACGGTGTCGAACGCCTCGCCCTGCGCCAGCAGTGCGTGACGGATGGGCGTGATAATCTCCTTGACGACGGCCACGTCGTACTCCGCGAAGGCGTCGAGTGACTCGGTGACGGAGCCTTCGATGCTGTTTTCGACGGGAACGACGCCGCGGTCGTACTCACCGTCTGCAATCGACTCGACGATTGCCGTGACGGATTCGGTAAAGGAGATCTCCTCGTCGTCGGCGATGGCGCTGGCCGCCCGGTGTGAGTAGGTGCCGGCTGGTCCCAGCGTGAGCACGTTCATACCCGCCCGGTACTCCGCTAACGGGCAAAAGTAGTGTGGTTCCACCTTTTTATCGTCGGGTACTCTCGCGCCGCTGGTGCGAGTGCATCCTGATGAAAGAGTGGCCTATAGAAATTCGCGCACGTCCGAATACCACATATCGTGGTCGTCGGTCTCGTCGATTGCTTCGGCGACGCGGACGGCGATAGCGTGCCAGCAGAGTTGGTCGGGGTCAGCCGCGTCGAGGTTGTACTCCGAATCCTTGCAGGTACAGCCGTCGTCCTCGACGATGTACTCTTCCTCGTAGCCGACGACGACAGTGAAATCACGGTAGGATTTGACGCGTTCCTCGGCGACGGCCTCGAGTGCTTGCTGGCCCCGGTCGCCGTGCGTATCGACGATACGGTCGACTGCATCGGGGGTGAGTTCACCGCTTGCCTCGAGCGAAGCTGTCCACTCGTCGACCGTCGTCACGTCCGGGATTTGGCAGCGGGGCGACTAAATCCCGTCGGTGCTCGAGACGGGAACATCGCAAACCACGGCCGCCCGGACAAGAAATATGTAAGCCCCCTGAGAACGGTCTGATATGGTATTCGATACCATGGCAGACGGTTCGCATCGCGAGCGCCCGGACGACCGGCAGTCTCTCTCAAGTGGGGCGGAGTAACCGTGCCGGATCGTCACGGCCCATACCGGAAGACGCGGTTTCTCGTCGAGATCGACGGCATCGCGAGAGCGGGCTTTTCCCGGTGTCGACTCCCCGAGGCACGCAGCGACGTCATCGAGTACCGCGAGGGGACGGATCCGCCGACCACCCGAAAGTTGGCCGGGCTGAACCGCGTCGGAAATCTCGTCCTCACCTCCGGCGTGACCGACGACTCGATCGAACTCGCCGAGTGGCGCGAGAGCGTCGAGCAGGGACAGGTCGACGAGGCGCGCCGGATGGCCGCTGTCGTCGTTCTCGGCGAAGAAGGCCAATCCGGCCCGCGCTGGGAACTCAAGAACTGCTGGCCGGTACGGTACGAGCCATGCGACCTCGACGCTCGCGGGGAGTTCGTCGCAATCGAAACCCTGGAGATTGCCACGGAGGGGATCGAACGTGTCGCCTGAGGGGGACAGAGAGTGGTAAACCGAACCGACCCCTACCGGAGCCACCGCTTCACCGTAGAGATCGAGGGGCTCGTCGCAGCGGGATTCTCCCAGATTGACGGCCTCCAGATAACGGCGGGTGTCCGCACTGACCGAGCAGACGGAGACCCGGAGCGCACCGACGACAGCCCCCACAGAACGGAACGGCGGGAGTCACAGGGGGGCGGATTCTTCAGCTCCGTCGCGAACCGGCTCAAAAACAGAGCCCGAGAGAGTGTGGCGGCGGCGACCCGACCCGGCGACTGGATCGATGCAGATGACTGGCCGGCGATTGTCAACTGGACGGAGCCGGGCGAGTCGAATCCGCCACCGGCGCAGCGACGCGGCGAGTATCCGCTGCTCGAACTGACGCGTGGCGTCACCGACAGCCGCGAACTCGAAACGTGGCTGGCCAACTGGATCGAGGGCACGGCCGCGGAGCGCGACGTGCGGATTTTCCTGCTCGATACGGAAGGGAGCGAAGCACGCGGCTGGCACTGTCGCGGTGCCGTCCCGATTCGCTGGAGTGGGCCGGAGCTACTCGCAGACCGCTCGGGCGTGGCAACGGAGACGCTGGCGCTGGCACACGCCGGCATCTCGCCGCTGAACGTCGAGGAGGGTTAGCAATCGACACGACCTACTGCGCTACTCGGCTGTCGGTCGGAGCTTCCAGCAGGTATAAGTGGATTACCTGTCCGTTAT
>CAZFOF010000114.1:0-6755 GCA_964520265.1 uncultured Halobacteriales archaeon
AGCACTTGCTGGAGCGGTACCCTGAGATTCGGGAGTCATATTTCTGGGGTGGTGGATTCTGGAAGGTCGGATACTACGTGGGAACGACGGGTGCGGTGTCGGAGGAAGTGGTGGAACGGTATATCGAGGATACGGAACACTAAATTGAGTGTCGGGCTTCACCCCCGACCCCGGTGGGTCGGGGAACTCGCCCTCGCAGGTTGTTTAGAGCTCTCGACGCCGTCCCTTCGGCACCTGCGAACGGAGTTCACCGTAGACGTACAGTCCAACGCCGAGGGGTTCTGGGTCGCCGGCCACGTCGGCCGTCACCACGAGATACCCCCAGTCGCCATCCCAGTCGAGTTCCTGGTCGTCGCCGGCCATGAACGTCTGTGCCTGGTCACGGGACAGGTGGACGACGTTTTTGCTGGCGTGGTGACCAAAGCGCTGGACGCCGGTCAGCGTCGGCTTCCAGTGTTCCTGACGGGTGCGCAAGAACGTGATTCCCAGCCCCTCGATGTCGACTGGCGTTGGCTCCTCACCACGCAGCACCCACACCTTGCCGCTGCCACGTTCCCAGAAGGAGTAGTCGGCGAAAACAGCGGGGTCGACACCGAACCGTTCCTCCCACCACGACAGCACTTCCTGGCGGGTGGCACGACCCTCGACCTCGCGGTCGTCGGCAGTCGCCGGCAGGCGGTCGAAACGGTGACTCTCGTTGTCGGTCATTGGCCGACCTCCAGTTTGGCACAGAAGAAGCCGCCCGTGTCGTTGTGATGTGGATAGATGCGCTTGGCGTTGGCGACCTGACCGTCGTACTCCCGTCCCTGCCAGTTGGTGACGCCCTCTTTGTGGGCAAGTTCGAGGTCGAAGTCGACGACGCGAACCGCCTCTTCGCCGAGGACGTAATCGAGGACGGCTTCGTTTTCCTCGGGGGCGAAGGTACACGTCGAGTAGACGACGGTGCCGCCGGGGCGAGTCACCTGGACGGCTCGCCGGAGGATGCCCTTCTGTGCGCCGGCGATACCTTCGACGTGTTCCAGACTCCACTCGTCGAGCGTGTCGGGATTTTTCCGGATGGTGCCCTCACACGAACAGGGCACGTCGACGAGCGCGCGGTCGTAGGATGGGCCATCCGCGGCTGCGTCGGGGTCGCCAAATGGCTTCAGCGAATGGTTCCGGGCGTCTTCGTGAGTGATGGCAGTGTTGGTGACGCCGAGGCGTTCGGTGTTCGACCGGAGCGCGGAGATGCGTCCGATGTTGTTGTCGGTGGCGACGACACGACCGGTGTCGTCCATGCGTGCGGCAATCTGGGAGGTTTTGCTCCCCGGCGCGGCACAGGCGTCCCAGACGCGCTCGCCCGGCTCGGGGTCGAGTACCGTCGCGGGGACGACAGAGACCTCTTCCTGGCCGTGGAGCCAGCCACAGACGTACGGCCAGTTCGTGCCGGGCTGGTCGTCGGGAAGGCGAAGCAGTTTCGGGTGCCAGTCAGTCTGCTCGTAGGTGATATCCGCCTCGTCGAGTGCCGCGGTGGCGCGGTCGACGGTCGTCTTGATGTCGTTGACGCGCACGACGGGGGGCAGCGACCGCTCGCAGGCCGCGAGAAACGCCTCGAAATCGTCGACGAGCGGTTCGTACCGCTCCAGTACGTTCATTGACGTGGGTTCGACTGGTCGCCGCTTGTGGGTTTCGAATCCCCCATATGCGTCCGGCGCGAGAGTTCTAGTATGGAAGAGACGACCCCTGGAACAGCGACAATTGTCTACGACCACCCGACGGAAGGCACGGTCGAGCGAACCGTCAAGAACAGACATATCGCGTACTTCCAAGACCACTGGCTGCTTCGACACGACGAAGACGACAATGGCAACGACGTGGTGCGACGCATCCCGGTCGAACGCGTCCACTACGTCGACCGCAACGTCGACGCCTTCGAAGACGAGGTGGCCACGCTTCGCAATCAGGTCGAGTCCTTCGCCGACGACCTCCGCTCGAAGGTCTTCGGTGACGACAGCGACCGCTCCCGGGAGACCGGCGAGCCAGTCGAAATCGACGTCGAAAGCGAAGACGACGAGTAAGCCACCCGCTCTCGCGCGTCGTGGGACGGACTGTTAAGGTACCGGCACTCCCACGGGAAGATATGGCACAAATTCAGACACACACGGACTGCAGTCTCGACGACCCCGTACTGGTCGAAGGACTGCCCGGTGTCGGCCTCGTCGGAAAACTCGCCGCCGACCACCTGGTCGAGGAGTTCGACATGACGTACTACGCCTCCTGTCACTGCGATGGGCTACCACGGGTCGCCGTCTACGGCGAGGACGACGCGGCCGTCCGCCCGCCAGTTCGTCTCTACGCCGACGAAGACCGTGACCTGCTCGTCTTGCAGTCGGACGTCCCCGTCTCGACGGAGGCCACGACGGAGTTTGCCGCCTGTGTCACCGGCTGGCTCGTCGAACACGACGTGACGCCGGTGTATCTGAGCGGCCTCGCCGACGAGAAAGACGACGTCCCGTCGATGTACGGCGTGGGCACCGGCGACGGTGCCGACCTCCTCGCCGAACACGATATCGACACACCGACAGAGAGCGGGATGGTCAGCGGCCCGACAGGCACGCTACTGTCGGAGGCCAGCGAGCGCGGTATCGACGGCGTGGGGCTCATCGTCCAGGCGAACACGAACTTCCCCGACCCGGAGGCCGCTCGCATCCTGCTGACAGAGGGCATCGAGCCACTGGCAGACATCGACATCGCAACCGACAAACTGGTCGAACAGGCCGACCGCGTCGCCGAGGCGCGGCAACGTCTCGCCAAGCAGATGCAGGAAGCCAACGAGGAATCGACGCGCGCACAGCCGCTTGGAATGTATCAATAAGGGTCGCCAGAGCGGGGCGGAGACCAAAGCGGTGGTTCGAAGTCCCTAAGTACGCTTTGTGCGAACCCGAACGTATGCAGCGACTCATCATCCACGGCGACCCCGGCATCCGGAAGGGTGCAGTCATCGAGTACGACGGCGAGGAGTTGGTCTGTTTTGGCATCAACCGCAACGGTGACTGGCACGGTCCCGACCGGCCACAGCTGTGGTGTACCGTCGGCAAACCCGACGAAGAAGAGACGTACGAGCGCCGCCGGTACATCTCGAATCATCTCGACGTGGACGCCGTCGACGCCGACGCCATCACCGTCGTCGAAAGCGAAACGTAACTACTCGACTCGGTAGATCGTCACAGCGTCGAACTCACGCGCCACGCTCACCGACGAGAGTTCGTCGACCGTTATCTCTCCGTATCTCGCTCGCTCTGCCGGCCCGACGTAGATGTACTCCACGTCGTAAAACGAGAGCAACTCGCGCTGGTACTGTTGCCGTTCTGGGCCGCTCGCGTATATCGAGGCGACGTGTGCCAGTCGCTCGTTGTAAGCCGCACTGCCCCGGTATTGCTCCTCGTGGAACCACCCAAGCACAGTCGGGAGTCCGGTCAGACTGGCGGGTGCACTCGCACCGTTGCCGTCGTCGGAGTTCCACGTGTAGGTGCCCGGTGCGGCGGTGACAATCGTCGGCTGTCCCTGTCGTTGCTCCAGCCAGCGAATCGCCGGTGCCTCGCGCGGGTACTCGACTTCGAGATAGGCCGTCGCGTCGAGTGTCGGCCCTTCTGTGTCGACGGTGCGACCCGGCTCGTCGATGTGGCCGGGCAACGCGAAGACGGGATAGACCAGCGTCGACACGACGAGAATCGTCGCGAGCACCGCACCGGTGCGGCGCAGTCGCGTTCGGTCGACGCGCAGTCGGTCGGCCGGCCAGCCACTCACGAGTCTGGCGAGCAACACACCAGCGGCCGTCGCCCAGAACAGCCAGACCTGCGAGTAGGGTTTGAAGATGGTGTTGAACCGCTCGCCTTTGACTGTCACTAACTCGACGATGAGTACCAGTCCCGCGCCAGCGACGATGAGCGCGAGTTCGAAGCCGGCGTCGTCCTGTGTGCGACAGAGCCACCAGGCGCTGACGAACAACGGCGCGACGAGACCCAGTGCCGGGAATCCGAACAGAAGCGTCACCGCCACACTGACCAGGAAGCCGGCCAGAATCTTGCCCGGCCACTCCACCGACGCGCCGACACGCCGCGACAGCGCGACGACGAACACCGCGAGAAACGCACCGTTGACGAGGAGCAGATTTCCAAGGGGCGTTCGTGCGTGCCACAGACCGACCGAGCGACCCGGGCCACCGGGGAGGACGCCAAGCCAGAACGGCGCAGTCCAGAGCACGCCGACGAAGAGTACCGCCAGGGCGAAGACGAGTGCCAGCCCCGCCCGCCGGAGTTCGCGAACGACGATGTCGGAGACGGCGAGTCGGTCGGCAACCCGTGCGGGGAGCAAGGAAAGTGGCGAGGCCGGCGCGAGCCCGACGGCGACAAACACCAGTCCGCCGACTGTGGGGAACGACCAGAGGTTGATGAAGCCGAGAATACCGGCCACTGGCGGCAAGAGCCCGAAGACGTAGAGCAGGCGCTTGCGGCGGTTCTCGGCGGGAATCCGCCAGTACGCGAGGAGAATCGCCGCTGCCAGGAGCATGAACTGCTGGCTCATCATGTGGGCGTGGAGGTCACCGTTGAGCCAGGCGAAAAGCGGAAACTCCGTCGCAGCAGGGAACGAATCGGCTGCCGCACCGTCTGTCGGAATCACGCGGCTGGCGTCGAAATAATAGAAGTCACCGGGCGACCAGTCCATCACGTCACTCGGGAGTCCGCTGACGTCGAGGACGATACCGGCGAGTGCGTCGGGCAACAGCCAGATGAGGACTTTCGTCGCCGTCGCCAGGTTGGCAGCCAGACCGACGAAGAACGCACCGAACGCGGCCGCGAGTCGCCGCGACACGGTGGTCGGCAATGCAAGCGACCCAGCGAGACCGTAGGCCGTCGAGACGAGACTGGCATAGAAACCGGCAAGTGCCAGATTGTACGCAAAGCGAGCGCTCGTCCCCGTCAGCGTCGACAGAAGCACCGTCAGCAGTTGGCCGCCGTAGTAGTACCGCACCGGTTCGCCGGCGAACCAGAAATCCTCCGGCGGGAGCGTTCCCGCCCGTTCGAGTGTCTTCAGCATCCCGAAATCGAGGAACTTCTCGCCGACCGCGAGCGGAAGGGGTGCCGCAGCGGGGTCGAAGGCGCGAATCACCACGATCAGCGCGAACGCAACGACGAAGACGACTGCACCTTCACCGAAGCTCCGGTAGTCGGGGTCGATTCGCCGAATCGTCGCCGCAGAGCCAGCCGCAATCACCACCAGTCCAGCGGCGAGCGCGGGCCAGGGGAAGGCGAGATGGCCGACGAGGTGGCCGACGACAACGAGGACAGCAAAGGCGAGTGGAATGGCGAAGGGGCCGCTGTCCAGGTCGACGAAGAGCCAGGAGGCAAGCGGGAGTGCGAGGAGGCCGAGCAACAGACTGGCTGCAATCCAGAGGGCGAGGAGGCCAAATTCCATCACCGGAATCCACCGTCCCCATGGATTATACCTCTTGTGAAGTCGGAGTCGAACCGTTTTTGGTCGGCGCTGTTTTCTATCCGTCCAATGACGCCCGCTGTCGGTCTCGTGGTTCCCGCTTACAGACCCGACGTGGAACGTCTCTCCGCGTACGTCCGCTCCCTCCACGACACCATCGCCCCCGAAACAGTTCGCATCGAACTCGACTCTCCCCGGGATGGCGTCCCCGAAGCGCTTGCCGACCTCGACGCCGAGGTCAACGCCGTCCCGTACCGCCGCGGGAAAGGCGCAGCCATCACCGCCGGATTCGAGGCGCTCTCGACTGACATCCTCGCCTTTGCCGATGCCGACGGTGCAACCCCGGCATCGTCAATCGAGGATGTCATCGCGCCCGTCCGCAACGGCACCGCCGCTCTCGCCGTCGGGTCGCGTCGCCATCCAGACGCGACCGTCGCCAGCCACCAGACGCTGGCACGGCGACACCTCGGTGACGGCTTCGCGTGGCTCGCCCGCCTGCTACTGTCGGTCGACATCTACGACTTCCAGTGTGGAGCAAAGGCACTCACAGCAGAGGCCTGGGAGGAGGTTCGCCACCACATCTACGAACCCGGGTTCGCCTGGGACGTTGAACTGGTAGCGATTACCGGCGCGCTGGATTATCGCGTCGAGGAGGTACCCGTCGAGTGGCACGACCGCCCGGGGTCGACAGTGTCGCCGGTACGTGATTCGCTCAGACTCGGTCGCGCACTCGTGGCTGCCCGCCACCGCGCGAAACAGATTAGCGATAGTCGACTCCACACGGCTATTGCCGCCCGCCGGGAGAGTTCCCCGGCACTTATCGAACGAGAATGAGTGACCACACTGGTCGGGTGGAATCGCTGCTGTCGGGTGCCCGCTTCGGACAGTTCGTCTCCGTTGGAGTCGTGGGTGCAATCAGCGACAACATCGTCCTGACGCTGCTCCATCTCGGTGCTGGCGTGCCCAACCTCTGGGCCAAAGCCGCCGGCGTCGAGACAGCAATTGTCGTGATGTTTCTGGTCAACGAACACTGGACGTTCGCTGGGGAGGGTGCCACCGGTCGGGTGCCCTTCGCAAAGCGGATGGTGAAATCACACGCGGTGCGTTCCGGCGGTGTAGCCGTCCAGTTGTCGGTGTACTGGGTGCTCGTGTCGTATCTCGACGTGACGCTCAAGATATTTGGCACTGACCTGTGGTTTCTGGCAGCCAGTCCCATCGCTATCGCCGTGGCGATGTCGGTGAACTACGTCTTCGAGAGTCTGTTCACGTGGCAAGTCCACCTG
>CAZFOF010000115.1:0-6726 GCA_964520265.1 uncultured Halobacteriales archaeon
CCTCGATTGCGGTGTCGGTCACGGCGGGTGCGCTCATCGCCGGTTGCTGGTCGTAGGTCGGCACGTCGGGACTCTCGACGATTTCGCGTCGTTCACCCTCGAACTCCACCTCACGGCCGCCGTTGAGGAAGTAGGTGACGTGGGCGTACTTCTCGGTCTCTGCCAGACGGAGCTGTGTCCTGTCGGCCGCCGAGAGCACCTCCCCGAGCGTGTTGGTCGGTTGTCGCGGCGGGAACGCAACCGGCACGTCGAACGTCGCGTCGTACTCGGTCATCGTGACGAGTCGAATATCCGGTGGTGCGGTGTCGACATCCCAGTCCTCGGGACGGATATCGGCGAGCATCCGTGTCAACTGCCGCGCCCGGTCGGAACGGAAGTTCACGAAGATAGCGGCGTCGCCGTCCTGTAGTGGAGGTGCGTCGGCGACAAGCGTCGGCTCGACGAACTCGTCGGTGTCGCCGCGGTCGTACGAACGCTCGACGGCCGCGACAGCGGAGTCTGCGGTGTGGTCGGCGTCGCGGTCGACGATTGCATCATAGACGCGTTTGGTGCGCTCCCAGTTCTGGTCTCTGTCCATCGCGTAGTAGCGCCCCGAAACCGTCGCGATGTCGCCAGTACCGCGGTCGGCGACGTGGGCCTGGAGTTCGGAGAGGTAGCCGGCACCGCCTTTCGGTGCCGTGTCGCGGCCGTCGGTGAAGGCGTGCGTGACCGTCTCGACGCCGTGTTCGGCCGCGAGGTCGATAAGTGCGTGAAGGTGAGACTGGTAAGAGTGGACGCCGCCGTCGCTGACGAGTCCGAGCAGGTGGAGACGACCGTCGTTGGCGGTAGCGTAGTCGAGAGCCGACTGGATGGCCTCGTTTTCGTGAATCGGCGTGTCGTCGGGGTCGACATCGATTGGGGCGGGTGGGGACTCCATGTCCGCGTGCTCTCTGCGCCAGCGGGCGATAGCGTCGCTGACGCGAGCGGACTCCTGTTTGACGACGCGGCCGGCACCGATGTTGAGGTGGCCGACCTCGCTGTTACCCATCTGCCCTTCGGGAAGACCGACGCGGCGGCCGTGCGTTTCGAGTGTGCCAAACGCCCCGGTCTCGCGGAGGTCGTCGACCGTCGGCGTCGACGCAGCGGCGACCGCATCGCGGTGTGTCTGTTCGTCGGTGGCCTCGTTCGCGTCGTCGTGGTTCAGCCCCCAGCCGTCGAGAATGACGAGCCCTACATCCATACAGATAGGTGCAGAGGACGCGCCGAGACACTTTCGGTCACGGCGCAGGCGACAAACAGTATATGGGGCCGGGGCCGCTGGAGAGAGACGAGAGGATGCGCTATCTGGATGTCGAGATTCGACAGCCGTCGGGCGAACGAAATCCGATGCATCAGTTCATCGTCGACCACGACGACTACAGCGTCACGCGCCTGCTCACCCGCGAGACGTTCACCGACGAACACGCGCTGTTAGTACACGTCGAGGGGCCGGAGTCGCCGTATCGCGCCGCACTGGACGACAGAGATGTCGTCACGGAGTACGCCCTTGATGCCTGTCCGGACGAGTCGTTCTATCTCTACGTCCGCGAACGACTCACGCCGGACGACCGTGCGTTCTCGGCGGCGTTTTCACAACCGGGATTGCTCGTCGTCCCACCGATTGCCTACCGCGCAGACGGTACCGTCCGTGTGACTGCGGTCGGGCCAGCCGACGCCGTGCAGTCGGCCGTCGAGGAGATACCCGAAACGATGGGCGTCGACGTGTTGGCCGTCGGGGAGTATCTCGCCGGCCGTGTCGACGACCGTCTCGAACTCACACAGCGCCAGTTCGAAGCCGTCGAGGCCGCAGTCGCAACCGGCTACTACAGCGCGACACGGGAGGCGACGCTGTCGGAAGTCGCGTCGCGCCTCGATTGCTCGACCGGAACGGCCGCGGAACTGCTCCGGCGAGCCGAACGCACCGTGATGGCGAATCTCGTCGGAAGCGACGTATGAGGGGAGTCACCGTCGAGTCTGCCCGTTGGGCAACCCCCCACGGAGTTTGTTGCCCGACCCACAGTGTGGGCACAGTTCGTCGGCGGCGTCGTAGTAGAGACCACAGTTGCGACAGCGAGCGCGCCGATTTTCGTCGGTTGCGTCGGGAGTGCCAGTCGTCCAGGTTCGGATAGCAGTGATGAGTCCCATACCAGGACGACCTTCGGGCCAGGCGACCCTCCGTCGCACTCCTCAGGCGTGAGTGGCATTTATATACGGAGCCAGTCACGGAGGCCACCGCGAACATCGGAGTTATGTATCCCGAGAGAGAGAGTCAGCATATGGAATCGGAACTCCTGTCGGACGAGCAGGCAGACCACATCGTCACGACTGCGCGGACGGCGACAGGTGACAGTCTCCGTTCGGTCACCTACTTTACGCGGTCGGATTTCGACCAGCTATATCTGCGTGACGACCTCGAACGGGACGCCGACCTCAACACGTTCGTCGGCCACGAGTGGCGCGGCTACCGAGAGACACAAAACGCCTACCAGAACTCCGAACTCGGAACGTACGAGTTCACCGTGCGAGCCTTCGACAACGGCTATCTCCTGCGTGTCGCGTCCGACCGCAAGGGCGTACTCATCTCGACGGACGGACTCTCGATGAGCAGTTACGAGGAAATCGCCGAAGCGCTCCAGCGGATGCTGCGCGAAGACGCCGAGAACTGAACCGCGGCCGCGGGGCTTTTGTCCCCCACGCCGAATAGCCTGCCATGACACTCGACCCCGTCCACGTGGACGGCATCGCCCGGTTGGCCGGACAGGTCGGCGACGCCGTCGAAGACGACGACCACAGCGATATCGCCAACCGCGCCTGGACGGAGTTTCTCGACCCACTGTACGACGGTGAGTCCGTCGTTCTGGAACCACTCGGCGGGCAACAGCGCCAGATGGTGCCAGTCGGTGACATCGCACTGACAGAGACTGCCTTCGAGACACAGCACGGCCTCGACGCCGGCACTATCAACCCGACGACGTTCAAGAACGGACTGGTGCTCGATGTCTCACAGGCGGCGATGGCCGCCGTCCCCTCGGACGTGGAACTCCATCGCGGCCGCACCATCGTGATGACCGTCCACACGAACGACCCGAGCGTTGACGTCCGCGACGAGTGGCGCGTCAGCGACCACGGGTACGCCCGCCAGCGCGTCCTGCACGCGCCCCGTGTCGACCGCTACGAACAGACCGTCGTTCACGCCCTCTCGCTGTATCTCGCCGAGAGCGAACACGCCATCGACCAGGCCGACGTCGTCGACGACCTGCTCGTCCTCGACGGCCCCATCTACCCGACTGGACTGCTCAAATGGGGCGAGCGCGACCCCGAACTGCGCCGACTACTGACCGAGGAGGAACAACCCCAGGACGTGGTCGCGAACTACCTCGAACTGGTCGAAACCTTCGCCGACCGCGACGTGCCACTGGTCGGCTTCGTCAAAAACAGTGCCTCGAAGGCAATCACGCGGACGCTGCGTTCGAAGGTCGGCGCGCCGTGGGTCAACGACGACGCCTTCTTCCGGCGAGTGCTCGAACGAATCGACGACGACGGCGACCTCGTGACCGACCACCTCACGTTTACCAACTGGTTCCGGTCACGCGTGGGCACCGACGGAATGCTCTGTGACGACTCGCTGTCTATCGACCACGACCGCAGCCTCGAAGAGGACGCCTACGAGGTCACGTTTTTCGTCATCTACGACCCCCGCGACGACCTCGTCTACCGCGTCGAGGCCCCCTATCACTTCACGAGCGACGCCGACCTGCGAGCCGACCTGACGACGCATCTTCTCTCTGAAGTCGCCGGCGAACGCGGCCCGCCGCTGCCGGTCGGGAAAGCCGACGAACTGGCACGCATCGACCGCCAGGGCAAGGAGACGCTCCGCCGGCGCATCGAACGAGAGTTCGACACGACCGAACAGGCAAGCTACAACGACAAACGCTGGGGCGCAGTCGAGGAGTTCTTCTGAGGCAGTGGGCCGGGACAGCCGCCAGTCTCAGTGCCCGATGTCGGTTTCGTTCGCGATGTAGACACCGAGATACCCACCGAGTGCACCCAGCCCCACGTTCCAGGCGACTGCGAAGACCAGAGCGAACAGAAAGAGGACGACGAAGCCACCGGGAATGCCGACCCCGCCACCCATCATGGGACCGACAGCGAGGAATCCGCCGGCAAACATGACAAATGCCAGGAACGGAATCGCCGCGAGCGCACCCGAGAGCACGCCGACACGGACGCCAGCGGCGGTATCCTCTCGCTGGAGATAGCTGGCAACTGCGCCCCCGAGAAGCGGGGAAAAGATGGTAAATGAGAGTACGACTGTGACGACAGCGCCGATAACAGCGTTGAGAACTGTATCTCCACGACCCATACCGTCACCTCACGACGTCTGCCCTAACTATCTTGTCCCCAGGGTGGCGATGGCTGGGACGGCTACCTCACGCCTCTTTCGAGACACGGTACCACTCACCGCTCCAGGTGAAGATATACTCGAAGACGGCTTTGATAGCCGACAGCGAGTAGATGGGGAGCAACAACGGTACGAGCAACCAGACGTACGTCGGCTTACTCACGAGGTCGCGCGAGTAGTCGTGCCAGTGGATGGTGAGCGTCACAGCGAGGAGTGCGAGCATCGGCGCGACGAACAGGGTACCCGACCCGGCGACGATGAGCACTGCAAACTTCGAGAGAATCGTCAGCATCAGGAGGCTCCCGACGACGGTACTCGACGCGATAACCACCGAAAGGACGTTCCGGTAGTCGGTCAGCGGTCGCAGCGTGGCAAGCAGTCGGTGAAGCACCTGGGCGTAGCCGGTCATCCAGCGCTTGCGCTGGCCCCACCAGTCGGTGATGTTGTGGGCGGCATCGGTGCGAGAGGGCGCATCGAGCAGTTCCGCGACGCGCAGTCGATTGCGATAGCACTGGTAGGCGAAGTAGAAATCCTCGGTGAGCATCGTCTCGTCGTACCCGCCGATGGATTCGAGTGCATCACGGCGAGCGACAACCGCACGAGATGCGGCCATTTTGAATCCGGTGAACAGATAGAGGACACGGCGGGAGACGTAACTCAACAGGATGGACTCGTAGTACGCGAGTGATTCGATGAAGCCATCTGGTTGGGGAACGGTACGACCCTGGACGACATCGGCGTGCTGGAGTTTGGCGACGGCCAGCGAGAGAAAGTTCTCGTGGACGAGTTCGTCGGCGTCGTGGATAGCGACGAAGTCGCTGTCGGTCTGTGAGACGGCGTAGTTGATGGCTCCGGCCTTCGACCCGGGGTTGCCCGTATTTATCAGATACTCGACACCAGAGCGTGTCGCGAGTTCCTTCGCGCGTTCGATTGTCGGTGTATCGCCGGGTTCACAGACGATGTGGACGGTTACGTCGCGGTACGTCGTATTGCGGAGGCTCTCGACGCTCCGTTCGAGGACACCGGCGTCACCGTAGACGGGAACGATAGCCGCCACCGACCCGGCGTCGTCGAGTGGGTCGGACGGGCACGACCGTACCGACCAGGCGAGAAAGACAATCGCCGAGGAGATGATGAAGCCGGCAAACGACAGCACGGCAAACTCTGCTTGGAGGACACCGATTGCGAGGACTGCAACGATGAGGTTGAGCCTGACCTGCATCAGGACAAATCCGGCCTGGTAGCCGAACAGGAGGACACCAGCTGCGAGAGAGGCAAAGCCGGCCTGACCGAGCCAGCCCTGGAACATCGACAGTAGCCGTTCGAGCTGCTTGGGAACCATTTACTCCATAGAACTGACATGAGACGACATAAAATGCGGTGATTCAGGAAAATTGGCAGTGCCATAGCAGATTGATACCGGCGGTGACAGCAGCAGCCACGGTGTCGACGACACACCACCCGTCTGAGAAGAAACAACAGTTAATTAAACCACTGTTCCATACCGGCGTACATGGACAGAGACGCCATTTTCATCGGCGGTGCCCTGCTGCTGTGGGTCTTCTTCCTTGGCTTCTGGTGGAGTGGCCAGGTTCAGTTGACATCGGTTGGCGTCATCGCGGGGGCCGTGCTCACTGTCGTCACGGTAGTGTTGCACTACTCGAAGGGCACCGAATGGAAGGCTGCGGACGATATCTCGCAGGAAGTGCTCGAACAACGCGCGAAATCAGTCCCGGAGACGGACTTTCCGGAACCGATGAATCGCTCCATCGGTGGCGGCGGCGCAGTCGGCGCTGTCGGTGCTGGTGAGGGCGACGCAGAACTCGAAGAGGGCGACGAAGAAGACGATAGCTTCGACCCCGACGCAATTCCGGACGACGAAGTCGAGGTCTACGAAATCGAGTACGCCAACGAAGGCGAGACTATCGAAGTCGCCAACAACGAAACGCTACTCGAGGCCGGCGAAGAAGCTGGCTGGGACTTGCCCTACGCCTGCCGGTCAGGGTCATGTGTCTCCTGTGCCGGACACATCGAAGACGGCGACGCACACGACTACATCCGTCACGCCAACAACGACACGCTGAATGACGAGGAGATGGACAAAGGCTACTGTCTGACCTGTACGGCCAGTCCGACGGATAGCTTCACTCTTGAGACCAACGAGTCACCGTAGGCCCCTCGAAGCCACCAGCGGGTGGATGCCACCCGGTTCGTGTCACAATCGTTTTATCGCAGTGTTTGTTACCGAGATGCGAGGGCGGCTAGTTCAGCGGACAGAACGCCTGGTTCCGGACCAGATGGTCGGG
>CAZFOF010000116.1:0-6712 GCA_964520265.1 uncultured Halobacteriales archaeon
GGATGACGCTGACTGTCCACGAGGGGTCGGTCAACAAGTACATGGACACCGCGCTTCGGGTCGCAGAGGAGTTCGGCGCGCGCGATTACACGAAACAGCGCCTGAAGATACTCGAAAAGCGCATCGAGCGGATTTTCGAGAACGACAAGAACAAACAGTCTGGCATCGCCGACTTCATGTGACGCGGTTATCTGGCTGCGTCGTCGGTGAGTTCGCCGATTGCGTCGTTGATGTCGTCGACCATCACTGCTTGCTTTTCGGTATCGTCGACGATGGCGTCGACTTCATCCGAGACGGTCTCTGCTTTCTCGACGGCTTCGTCGACCATGCTCGCAATCTCTTCTGCGCTTGCGGCCTGGTCGTCGGTCGCGTCGGCGACCTGCGCGATACCCTGTGCAGTCTCTTTGATGGCTTCGACGATGTCCTCGAATTTCAGCATCGACGTTTTGACCTGCTCGGTTCCGTTCTCGACTCGGTCGGTGGTCTCCTGGAGATTCTCCACTGTCTCGTCGGTCTCGGCTCGAATCTCCGTGACCATCTGCTCGATTTCGCTGGCGTTGTCGCGTGACTCCTCTGCCAGACTCTTGACTTCGTTGGCGACCACAGCGAAGCCTTCGCCGGCCTCACCAGCGCGTGCCGCCTCGATGGAGGCGTTCAGTGCCAGCATATTCGTCTGTTCGGCGATGTCGTCGATGACGTCGACGATGTCGTCGATTTCGGCCATCCGCGACTGCAACTTGTCGACATCGTCGGCGACCGTATCGGCCGAGGCTGCCACGTCTTCCATGGTCGCGAGTGCGTCTTCGGCGGAGTCGCTGCCGGCCTCGGCCAACTCCTCGGCTCTGGAACTGGTCTCTTCTGCCTCGTCGGCGGTCGAGGCGATTTCCTCGACTGTGGCACTCAGGTCGCTGACTTCGGCGGCGATGGTCTCCATATCGGAGGCTTGCTCGGTTGCGAGTTCGTTTATCTGCTGGGAGTGGTGAGTGACGTTGTCCGCACTGGTGTCGAGTTCCTCGACTTCGTCTTCGATATCCTCGAGCAGTTGGCGAATCTGCGTGCCCATCCGCTCGACGCTGTCGATGATGCGCAGGAGGTCGTCTTCGAGAATCGTCTCCTGGTCGTCGAAGGCGACGGTAGCCTGCAAATTCCCCGTCTCGAAGGCTTCGAGCGTCTCGATGACGGCGTCGAACAGCGCCGTGAGTTCCTGCTGGTGGCGTGCCGAGTCACTGATGTCCTGGACGATTTCGAGCACGGCGACCAGTTCTCCGTCGCGGTACAGCGGCGTCGACACGAACCAGACGTCCCTCCCCTGGACGGTGCTGGTGTCCTCGTAGACGTTTCCCTCGTCGGCGTTGAGGAGTGCGTACTCCTCCTCGGCGAGTCCGACATCATCGAACTCCTTGTGTGTCTGGTCTGGCGTTTCCAGTACCTTCTCTGCGAGTGTTTGTTTGCTGGCATCTTCGTAGATGCTCCCGCCCAGATTCGTTTCTCCGAGCACCTTCTCCTTGCTGACGCCAAGCAACGCCTCTGTCTGTGTATCCCACGCGATGACACGCCCATCGCTGTCGAGTGCGAACGCCGGGAGGTCGATGGTATCAAGCAGCAACTCGACGCCGAGACCACTTGCTGCCGCGAGACTCTCTGTCTGTTTGGATTCACTGAGAGATGCCATTACCGGAACTTTCCCGGCTCAATATATAAACGCGGCTTACGTTCCTACCGAATAAAAATACCGCGAGTCACTCGAGTCGGTACCGAACCGTCGGTTCGCCTTCGAAATGAGGGCCGCCACCGATTTCTTCGAACCCGGCGTCGCGGGCAGCCTCTTGGGCTCTGCGTTCGCTTTCGGGGACGAGTAGCTCGACGGCCATCCCCTCGGCCTGTGCGAAGCGAATCGGTTCGTCGAGCAGTCTGTCGACGGCGTCGACGTCGCCTTCCATCTGCGTCACGTGCACTGTCTGTTCGCGAGCATCGTAACTGACGAAGCCGACCATCTCCTCCTCGCGCTCTGCGACACGAACCGTCCGATCGTGGATGAGGTTACGCATCACGTCCCGTGGCGTGTCTGTGAGTTCTGCCAGGCGCTCGGCGTCGGCTTCCACGGCGTCCCGGACATCCATACCCGTGTGCACGTTGCCCATGCAATTAAACCACGTGCCCGCTGGGGGACGAGAGATGGACACAGTTATCCACGGCGACGACGAACCCCGGGCCAATGAGTCACGCACACACACAGCAGGTGGTAGGATGCGTATAGTTGCCAAGTTCGGCGGCACGAGCGTCGCAAACGGCGACCGCATCAATCGAGCGGCCGATTCAATCGCGACTGCAGTCGAGAACGGGCACGAGGTTGCCATCGTCGTGAGTGCGATGGGCGGGACGACCGACCACCTCATCGGCGAGATGAAATTCGACGCAAGCGAGGAAGACCGCGCAGAAATCGTCTCCATGGGCGAGCGCACGTCCGTCCGGATGTTCAAGGGAGCACTCGAATCCCGCGGCATCGACGCGGAGTTTCTCGAACCCGGTCGCCCCGAGTGGCCCATCATTACCGACCAATACGGCGAAGTCGACGTCGACGAGACCACGTCGCGCGCACGGAAATGTGCCGATGCGATGGCTGAGGGCACCGTCCCGGTCATCACTGGCTTTCTCGCCCAAGACCACGACGGCACTATCACGACGCTCGGCCGCGGTGGAAGCGACACCACTGCCGTGATGCTCGGCAACTACATGGACGCCGACGAGGTCGTCATCGTCACCGACGTCGAAGGTGTCATGACCGGCGACCCGAACGTCGTCGAAGGCGCTCGCAACGTCAGCGAGATTACCGTCGACGAACTCCGCAATCTCTCTTTCCGTGGTGCGGAAGTCGTCGCCCCATCGGCGCTGCGATACAAATCCGGTGACCTCTCGGTGCGTGTCGTCCACTACCAGCACGAAGACCTGCTGACCGGCGGCACGTCTATCGAAGGCGAGTTCGAGAACCTCACCGCACTCCACGAACGCGAACTGGTCTGTCTCACCGTTGCCGGTCGCGCCATCCGAAACAAACCCGGCATTCTCTCTGAACTCTCACAGGCACTGTCCGATGAGGGCATCAACGTCGAAACCGTCGCCAGCGGGATGGACTCTATCTCCTTCTATGTCGATAACAAACACGCCGGCGAAGCCGAGGCGGTGTTGCACGAGGAGGTCGTCGAAGACGAGACACTCTCCAGTGTCACCGAAGAGGATGGTATCGCAGTTATCCGTATCACCGGCGGTGAACTCCAGAGCCAGGAGGCCGCCGTCATGGAGATTATCAAGCCACTCGCGGAGGAACATATCTACCTCCACGACGTTGTCACCAGTGCAACCTCTGTCTCGCTGTTCGTCCCCTGGGACGACCGTGAGCAGGCACTCGAACTGATTCAGGACGTCGTCTAGCGGCCTTCGAGCAGTCGCGTTCCGATTTCTGTCGGCAGGTCTGCTGCTTCGACCGCATCGATGACCCGGTCGATATCGTACTCGACGCGGTGTTCTGTGATACTCATCTCGTCGGTGTCGAGGACGGCGTAGGCGGCGTCGGGGTCGCCATCGCGTGGCTGCCCGACGCTGCCCGGATTGACCACGATACCCTCTCCGAAGACCGCGTGGTGCTGGAGGTGGGTGTGTCCCAACAGGAGGACTTCCTCCTCGTCGAGGAGACCGGGAGCAAACTCCTTGGGGAAGGTGTAGCGGTCTGGATTGTCCGGGTGGCCGTGGACGATTTTGACGCGCCCGTCGAGTGCCAGTCGTTCGTCGGGGAGGCCGCGGAGCCACTCGGTGTCTCTTTCGCCGAGTTCCTCGCGGGCGTGGTGTACGCCTGCGCCCGCCTGACTGTTGAACGAGAACCCGTCGCCGCCGGCGACGGCCCGGTCGTGGTTGCCCATCACCGTCGGCACGCCCTCCTCACGAACCCAGTCGACACACTCGGCCGGCCAGGGGTTGTAGCCGACAACGTCACCGGCACACAGCAGCGCGTCGACGGGGGGCATATCATCGAGCACTGCATCGAGTGCGACCTTGTTCCCGTGGATATCTGAGAGTAGACCGACGTTCATACTGTTGATGTGTGCTGTCCGCGGGTTTGAATCCTCGGCTGGCGTGCCCGCTGGGTTTTTGCACTCCTGTTTCGAACGGGCGGGTAGATGGAACTGGAGTCGATTCCCGGTGTTGGGGCCAAGACCGCCGACGCACTCGCCGATCTGGACGACCCCGAGCGAGCGCTCTCGGACGGGGACGTGGCGACGCTGGCTCGCGCTCCCGGTATCTCGGAGGCGCGAGCGGCACGCATCGCCCGGGGCGCAATTCGTAAGCGCCACGACGACCCCGGTGGCTTCACTGCCACCTCCCGGGCACGCGAAATCCACCAGGAGGCCCTCTCGCTGTTGCAATCCCGGACAGTCACCGACTACGCGGCGACACGCCTGGAGACGCTGTATCCAAGCGGTGTCCGGTCTCGCATCGACGAGGTGCGTACATTCGCCAGAGAGGCGATGACTCGCGACCCCACCGAGGAAGTCATCGACGCACTCGACGCGGTGGCCCCGCTCGATGCACCAGGCGATGTTCGCGTGCGCGACCGCTGTCTCGCGACACAGGACGCCGAGACCTACGCCACCGCCAAGGAAGCAATCCCGGAAGTCAGCGTCGAGGTCGTCGACGACACACAGCAACTCGCGGAACTCGCACGCGGCTACGCCACCGTCATCGCGCTGGACGAGACCTTCGCCGGCGTCGATGTCGAGGGTGACGTTCGCGTCGAACCCGACGCACTGGACAGCCCCGTCGAAGTCGTCCCCGAGCGAACGCTGCAGTTTTTCGCGGCCAATCGCGACCGGCTTCGTGCCGCCGCCGAGGTACACCGCGTCACGTCGCTGGAGGCACCCTGCGACCTCGATGCGCTGGCCGAGGCACTGGCTGAACTGGATACCGACGGCTCCGTCCGCGGCGACGAGGAACTCGACAGGCTCACCACCGCTGTCGACGACCTCGACGCGGTGGTTTCGACTGCAGAGAGCGTCGCCAACGACCACCTCCGTGAGGCCATCGAGGAACGGGACGTGACAATCGAGGGCACCGACTTGCTCTCGCTGGTCGAACGCGGGGCGGGAGTCGACTCGCTGCTCCAGCGGGAACTCGCCGACGAGTACGCTGCTGCGGTCGAGGCGGCCCGTGACCACCTCGTCGACGCACTCCAGTTGCGCGACACGGAAGCGATGGCCCGGCGGGCATTCGGCGACGAACCGGCCTATCCGGTCGAACACGACGAGGCCGCAATCAGTCGACTGCGGGAGGAACTGACTGCGACGCGCGACCGCCGCGCTGCCGAGCGCAAACGCGAACTCGCCCGCGAACTCGCCGGACTCAGCGATGCCGCACGGGAACTGGTCGACGGTGCGCTCCAGTACGACGTGGAACTGGCAATCGCTCGCTTTGCCCGTGAGTTCGACTGCACGATGCCCGACATCGGCGGCAGGGGATTCACCATCGAGGGCGGTCGCTCGCCGCTGCTCGACGTTCCTTTCGAGGCGGTCGAACCTGTCGACTACGGTGTCGACGGCGTTGCGCTGCTCTCGGGTGTCAACAGTGGTGGCAAGACGTCGCTGCTCGACCTTGTGGCACTGGTCGTCACGCTCGCACACATGGGACTGCCGGTACCGGCCGCGGCGGCGCGCGTCGAACCCGTCGCGGAACTGCACTACCACGCCAAGACACAGGGCACACTCGATGCCGGTGCCTTCGAGTCGACGCTGCGGGAGTTTGGTGACCTCGTCAGCGACGTTCAACACGATGCCGACGGCAGTGAGGCCGACGACCAGTCCGTGCTCGTCCTCGTCGACGAACTCGAAAGCATCACCGAACCCGGCGCGAGTGCCAACATCATGGCGGGTATCCTCGAATCCCTCTCCGACGGACGGGCAACTGCAGTCTTTGTCTCACACCTCGCCAGAGAGATTCGAGACGCCGCGACGATAGATATTACCGTCGACGGCATCGAGGCTGAAGGGCTCGAAGATGGGGAACTCGTCGTCGACCGGACACCGGTGAAGGGACGACTCGCGCGGTCGACGCCGGAACTCATCGTCGAGAAGTTGGCCGGCGGCGACGACGGGTCGTTTTACGACTCACTGCTGGAGAAGTTCTGACCCGCCTGGATGGACGATAAGGATTTCACCACGGCGGTCGCAGTATCGCGTATGACGCTGCTTGTGGCCGTCGCCGATGACTCGCTTCGCGAACTGGTGCTCGACGTGGCACTCGACCTCGGCCGGGATATGGGGCAAGACCTCTACATCCTCCATCTCGTCGACGGGTCATCGGCCGACAACGAGGCTCGGCGACTCAGAGACGAGGTCAGGGAGTACGTCAGCGACGCGGACGTCGCGGCGACTGTCTCGGTCGAACAGATTAGCCACACCGGCCCACGGGCAGGGACGCGGACGGCCCAGGAACTGCTCGATGCGGCCGCCGACGTCGATATCTCACACATCGTGATGGGCCACTCCTCAAAGGGACTGCTCGGCAACCTCAGAGACGGCAGTACGGCCTTTGCAGTCGCTGACCACGCCGAACTACCGGTGACGCTCGTCCCGGAATCTGCGGAGTAAGCCGACGGCAGGAGTTCGCGCCCCCAATACTGTTAAGTGGTGGCGAAAGCTCGGTGAAAGTAATGACGGACGACCCC
>CAZFOF010000117.1:0-6708 GCA_964520265.1 uncultured Halobacteriales archaeon
AGACTCGTTCCTAATCGAAGGACGTAGCCATGATACTGTAAAGTTACTGTAATTCTCCGAAACCACCCGTGCTAAAACTAGAACGAATGACGTCAGTACCGGACTGACCGCACGAAGGCGTGTGGTCGTACCGGAACACAGTTACAGCAATCCGTATGAGAGACGCGGCGCGGTTGTAACCAGCGAACGTAACCGATTTTGCCCGGCCACGTCTGGCAGACACCATGACGCGGGTCTGTCTCCTCGGCGACGACGATGTGAACCTCCGGTACGAACTGCTCTCCCGGGAGACCGCACGCGACGCGTTGATGACGTACGACCTGCGGGAGCCATACGAGAACGCACTCGGCATCGAGACCGTCAGTCTCGGTGCTGCCGTCGCTCTGCTGAACGACCTCGACTGGTATCTGATTCGCTTCGTGGATGCTGCATTCGTCAAAGAGCCCTCCGTCAGCGAAACCGAGTGGCTCTCGCGGTCGCTTGCCACGGCGATTCGTGACAACCGAGTCGACCCCGCGGACACCGGACGCTTCCTGAAAATCTACGGCGTCGAATACCCCGCTGCAAACACAGAGAACGACGACCCGCCGCGACTGGTCGAACCGATGCTCGTCGCCCGCACCGGTGAGACGATTCCAGACTACGACCTGCGAGATGTCGAGGAGACGCTGACGGTTCGCGTCACCGAATCTGAGTTCGATGCCTGAACTTTTCTGTGCCGAAGTGTGTCGGCAAGTAACACGCAAAAGGAACTTGCCCCCGTCCCTCTAGTTCTGGAGTAGATGGCACGTAACGGGAACAGTACAGAAGGCGTGACGAGACGGAGATATCTCCAGCTCGGTGGCTGTAGTATCGCCCTGGCAGTTGGTGGGTGTCAAAGTAGCGACGACCCCCAGACGGAGGCATCGCCACAAGCAACCTCCACAGAGCAACCGGGGACGACAACTGCGGGAACCACGACATCGACAGCAACGCCGGACACCAGAACTATCGAGGACTACGATGTCGCGGTTCGACACGACGAGACCGAGTGGGACGCCTACAACGAGGACTGGACGGCACCCGACGACGCTGTCTCCGTTGGTTCCTACACGACCGAAACTCTCGTCGAGAATCTCGACATCCCGTGGGATATGGCCTTCGCTCCGAGTGGTGAGTTGTTCATCACCGAGCGAACAGGACAGATTCAGCGGTTCGAAGCCGGCGACGCAACCACCATTGCGGAACCCGGTGCCGTCATCGACGCTGGCTCGGTCGAACCTGGTTCCGATGAAGACAGTTGGCTTGTTCCCGGTGGCGAGGGCGGCCTTCTCGGCATCGCCGTCCATCCGACGTATCCGGAGCCATCCCTGGTGTACGCCTACTTCACGACAGATACTGACGAGGGCCGACGGAACCGCGTTGCCGCCTTCGACGTGACCGCTGACAACGTCGGCGACACCGCGATGACAATCGTCGATGACATCCCTGGTGGCACGTTCCACGACGGTGGGCGTATCGCCTTTGGCCCTGCGAACTATCTCTGGGTTACGACGGGTGACTCCGACCCGGGACTCGACAATCCCCAGCAAGTCGACGACCCGGGAACGTTGCGTGGCAAGGTTCTTCGCGTCGAACCCGATGGCAGCGCCCCCGACTCCAACCCCGATATCGCAGCCGGTGCAGACTCCCGCGTCTACACGTACGGTCACCGAAACCCCCAGGGCATCACCTGGCTGCCGGACGGGACGCCGGTCGCGTTCGAACACGGCCCGGGCAGCGGCGACGAGGTCAACATCCTCGACGCAGGCGCTGACTACGGTTGGCCGCAGGCGCGAAACAGCGGCGAGTTCACACCCTACGAAGAGGTCGACGCGCATCCACCCGTTGCAGATGCCGGTGCCTGGGCACCCTCTGGGGGCGTGTTCTACACCGGCGAGGAAGTTCCCGGCCTCCAGAACCGTCTCCTTGTTGGGGGTCTCATCAGCCAGCAGGTCGTCGTCGTCACGCTGTCACGCGACGGCATCCCCACGTCCGATTCCCAGCGCGTCCACGACGAATCCTGGCTCGACCAGTCGTTCGAGGCTGCATCGACGGGACTGTTCGAAAACGAACTCGGACGCGTCCGACATCTCGAACAGGGGCCCTCCGGCGACCTGTACGCGCTCACCTCCAACCGTGATGGACGCGCGACCGATGGCTTCCCGACCGAGCGCGACGACAGACTCCTGCGGATTCGACCCGCCTGAATTATCCTACGCCCCTCCTCTTACTCGGTGTCGAACAGTCCCGTCGAGAGATAGCGTTCGCCGGAGTCCCAGAAGATGGTGACGACCAGCGGGTCGTCGGTATTCGCCTCACGCAGACGCCTGGCGACGCGTTTCGCCGCGACGAGTGACCCACCGGAGGACTGTCCGACGAGAATCCCTTCCTCGTGAGCGAGTCGGCGGCACTCGGCTTCGGCCGGGTCGATTTCTACCGTCTCGACGCTATCGAGCAGTTCCCTGTCGAGGTTCTCGCTGACGAATCCCGGTCCCATCCCCTGGAAGTCGTCCTCGCCGGGGTCGCCGCCCGAGAGCACGGCATTCTCTGCCGGTTCGACCCCGACGATGTCAATGTCGGGGTACACGTCCCGCAGTCGACGCCCGACGCCGCTTATCGTTCCGCCAGTGCCGACGCCGGCGACGAGTGCATCAGGCGCGCGCTCGCCGAGTTGCTCGACGATTTCCGGCCCTGTCGTCTCGTAGTGTGACTGGGGGTTGGCCGGATTCTCGAACTGTCGCATCTGGACGAACGCGTCGCGCTCGTCGAGTTCGTCTGCCCGCTCTCGGCAGTCGCTGATTGTTCCATCGAGTAACTCGACGTCGGCACCGTAGGCTTTCATCAGTTGCCGGCGCTCGGGCGATTTGGACGCCGGCATGATGAGGCGGACGTCGTACCCCTTGGCCGCGCCGACCATCGCCAGCCCGATACCGGTGTTCCCGCTCGTGGGCTCGACGATAGTGTCGCCAGTCTCCAGTTCTCCGGCGCTTTCTGCGGCCTCGACCATCGCCACAGCCGGTCTGTCCTTGGCCGAGCCGCCGGGATTGAACGACTCCACTTTTGCCGCAATCGTCGTCCCATCGGGGGCGTCGACCGAGACCAGTGGTGTGCCCACCGACGACAGGATACTCTCGTCCATTTGTCTGGGCTACGACACGGCCGTTTAAACCCTGTCGGCCACCGGCAGTGCGTGCCGTCGCCGCGGACGCCACTGCACTACCATTAAATTAGTCCCTCTCCAATTTGTTCGTATGCCACTCGAAACCATGGAACCGAATCCGGTGTGGGTCGAGGACGCCTACGCCGACACCGTGGACGTACTCACGTCGTATGGCCCCGACCTGGTGTTCCACATCTGGGGCGGCGACTGGTGTAAGGACTGCCGCGGACAACTTCCCGACTTCGGCGCGGCACTCGACGCTGCAGAGATACCGGACGCGAACGTCCACCACTACGAGGTCGACCAGGACAAACAGGGACCCGGTGTCGAGGAGTACGACATCGAGCTCATCCCGACGGTCGTCGTCGAGTACGCACCGTCATCGGACGACTCCTCGGGCGAGACGCCGGAAGCCGGTGCAGAGATTGCCCGCTTCGTCGAGGAAGAGTCTGTCCCCATCGCGGTGTATCTCGCCGACGAAATCGAATCCGAACTGGGTTCTGTCGAGGAGTAGGCTCTCTTTTCACAGGGCGAACCGGAGTTATCCTCCTGGGCTCAGTCGACGCGCTCTACCGATCGGAGAACGCTGACCGTCCATCACTCCTCGGCTGTGGCTTCCCACTCCAGTGCTTCCTCGACGCTCGGCTGTGGCGGTGAGCAGGTGAACGACCGACAGGCGTAGACCGTCGGGTCGCCGTCTTGCATCTCTCTGTCTGCCCAGATCGGCGGTGCGTCATCCAGTTCCAGCGTCGACAGCCAGTCCTCGAACGAGTCAGCACGGCCCGGTCGCCAGGCCAGCAGACTGTTCGGAAGATGTGTCTCTCCCAGTGTCTCCAGCCAGGCTTTCGGCTGACCAGTGGCCACGAGCGTCAGTTCCAGCGCGCCACTCGCGTGTGTGTCTGCGGCAAGCGTCAGCGAAGCGTGTTGCATTGGGTTGGCTTCGATGTCTGCGGTGTGTGTAGTGATGACGCCACCGGCGACTGTCTCGAACGTGTCGTCCGCGCGGAAGTGAGAGAGTGAGAGCAGGAGGTCGGCGGCGACACCGGCACTCGACGGTGTGGACTGGTCGGTAATCTCCTGCGGTCGTGCGATGAGCTGTTCGCCACCGGCACGGGTGAAATACAGCGTCTGCTCGTCGCTGTCCCAGAACTTCTCGACGATAGCCTCGGCGAGCGAAAGCGCGAAATCGAGATACTCCACGTCTGCAGTCGCCTGATAGAGGTCGAACGCACCGCGCCCGAGGAACGCGTAGTCTTCGAGATAGCCGTCGATGGCCGCCTCGCCGTTTTTGTAGCGACGGGTGAGGTGGCCGGCGTCACCGTCCCAGAGCCGTTCGCGGACGAACGAAAGCGCCTCAGCGGCCACGTCTGCGTACGTCTCGTCGAGGACGAGCGCGCCATCTGCCAGCGCCGAGATTGCCAGCCCGTTCCAGCCAGCCAGTACCTTCTCGTCGCGTGCCGGGCGGGGACGCTCGCTTCGGGCCTCGAACACCTGCGTGTGAGCCTCGTCGAGGAGGCGGTCGATTTCGGCCTCGTCGGTGTCGTACTCCGCGGCGAGTTGCTCGACACTCTTTGTCTCTGTCAGCACCGTCTGCGCCGCCTCGAAGTTCCCGCTGGGAGTGATACCATAGCGGTCACAGAACACGTCGGCGGCGGTCTCGTCGGCGACAGCGTCCTCGACACCGCCGGGTCGCCAGACGTAGAAGGCACCTTCCTCCTGTTCGCCGGAGGAACCCTCGCTCCGGGCATCGAGCGTGCTGTAGAAGCCGCCATCGGGATGCTGGAGTTCCCGCTGGAGAAAGTCGAAGGTCTCCGCGGCGACTGTGGCGTAGCGTTCCTTTCCGGTCAACTGGTAGCCGGCCAGAAACGCGCGGGGAATCTCGGCGTTGTCGTAGAGCATCTTCTCGAAGTGCGGGACGACCCACTCGCGGTCTGTCGTATAGCGGTGGAAGCCGCCGCCGACGTGGTCGTAGAGACCACCACTCGCCATGGCGTCGAGTGTCTCCTCGATGACCTCACGGTAGGTGTCTCTCCCTGCTCGTTCGACCGCACGCATGAGAATCTCGACTCTGCCGGTCTGGGGGAACTTCTGTCCGCGTCCCCAGCCACCGAAATCCCGGTCTGCACCGCGTGTCGCGGCGTCTGCGGCGGTGACGAGCAGGTCGCTGCCGGGTGGGTCGTCGGGTTGGTCTGGCACCTCTTCGAGTTCTCCTTCGATTGCGCTGGCCCACTGGTTGGCGCGTTCTTCCATGTCCTCGCGCTGGTCGGGGTCGTTCCAGGACTCGGCGAGGTCTTCGAGCAACTCGCCGAACCCTGGCTGGCCGCGGCGTGACTCCTTCGGGAAGTAGGTGCCGACGTAGAAGGGTCGCCCGTCGGGTGTGAGCCACGCCGACAGTGGCCACCCACCGCGACCGGTGACCTGCTGGCAGATGGTCATGTAGATGCTGTCGACGTCCGGGCGCTCTTCCCGGTCGACTTTCACCGGGACGAAATTCTCGTTGAGTACCTCTGCGATGGCCTCGTCCTCGAAACTCTCCTCGGCCATGACGTGACACCAGTGACACGCGGAGTAGCCAATCGAGAGAAAGATAGGGACGTCGCGTTCGCGTGCGCTCTCTTTGGCTGTCTCGTCCCACGGTTGCCAGTTGACCGGGTTGTCTGCGTGGGACTGCAGATACGGACTCTCCTCGTCGCCGAGGCGGTTGCGTCTCGCGGGGTCTGACATGGACTCACGTTGGACGCGGGCATAGGTAAACCCCAGCAGTCGATTGCCACAATAGCGGAACAATAACCTTTACACTCGGTTGTAACGCCCCTTCGGGTATGACAGAGACAGTGCTGCTGGTCGGTGGCGGCGGCCGCGAGCACGCCATCGCCCGCGCGCTCGCCGAGTCAGACTGTGAACTCTACGCCTGTGCCGGGAACAAAAATCCCGGTATCGCACGCATCGCCGCCGGCTTCGAGACGCTCGAAACGACCAACGCATCGGCCGTGACCGGCTACGCGGAGGACGTCGACGCCACGCTGGCCGTCGTCGGACCGGAAGCGCCCCTGCAAGCCGGTGTCGCAGACGCACTCGACGAGGCTGGCGTCTACGCCTTCGGGCCACAGGAGGCTGAGGCCCGCATCGAGACGGACAAGGCATTCCAGCGCCGGTTCATGGAAGAAGAAGACATACCGGGCTGTCCCGACTTCCAGACCTTCGACGACATGGACGCCGCCTGCGACTACGTCGACGAGTACGACGGTGACCTCGTCGTCAAGCCCGCGGGTCTGACCGGCGGCAAGGGCGTCCGCGTCATGGGCGACCAGGTCGACGCCGAGGGTGCAAAGGAGTACATCCGCGAGAGCGACTACGACCGCATCGTGCTGGAAGAACGCCTCATCGGCGAGGAGTTCACCGTCCAGGGGTTCGTCGCCAACGGCGACCTCCGCGTGACCCCCGCCGTGCAAGACCACAAGCGCGCCTACGAGGGTGACGAGGGGCCCAACACCGGCGGCATGGGTTCCTACAGCGACGCATCCCTC
>CAZFOF010000118.1:0-6698 GCA_964520265.1 uncultured Halobacteriales archaeon
TCTTTACTGAACCTGTGGCCCGGGCGACCTCGAGGGCCTCAAGGGCGTCGTCCTCGAGGTCGGCCGGAACGTCGAAATCAACGTATACTGGCATGATTGGTCACCTCCTGCACGTGGGCTCGCACTCCCCCGCCCTCCGCGGCAAGTCCGCGGTCGCTTGAAAGTCCTAAGTGAGGCTGGGAGCGTCATCAACCCCGCGCAGGCTGTATTCCGTACTTGAATCATCTGCCCCTAAAGCAGTTTCGAAGCCGCTATTCCGTGTCAGGATACGTCACACGTCTCAGCCCCTGTCTCTCCTGTATACCACAGCGCCCAATTACACCCGTCTCCCAGTCAGTGTATGGAGATTGCCACACGGCTGTACACGGCCGCCCAGGAGACCAACCAGCGGCGGGTGCTCGTCCTCGCTGGTGGGGCCTCTCGTACCCGTGAGCGCGCCGGTACAGCACTCGATGTGGCTGGAATCGACCCAGGCGACGCTTGCTACATCGGTTCCGCTGGGTCGGTTCCCGCCAGACAACTCTCCAGAGACGACACCGACGGACTCCTCGGGACGACACAGCAGGCGGTCGTCGTGGACTGCCACGACCGATGCGAGCCGAACGTCCTTGGCCGAGCCGTGGGCGCTGTCGACGGCGGCGGGCTACTTATCTTGCTGACGCCGCCACTCGCCGACTGGCCGACCGTCCGCGACGCCTTCGACGAATCACTCGCTGTTCCTCCATCCGATGTCGATGCCGTCGGCGGACAGTTCCGGACGCGTCTCGTCGAGACACTCCGTCAGCACCGCGGCATCGCGATAGTCGACGTGGATACAGACACAGTCAAACGCGACGGTTCAGTCGACACACCGCCCTCGATTCCCGACTCCGAGCCGGTCGCGCCGGACGACTACGAGTTCCCAGCCGCCGCCTACGACGCCTGCCGCACCCAAGACCAGGCCGACGCTGTCGCGACGCTGGAGGCGCTTCGCTCGGACGGGCAGGCCGTCGTCGTCGAAGCCGACCGCGGCCGCGGGAAATCGAGCGCTGCCGGTCTCGCTGCGGCTGCACTCGCGCTCGACGGTGCAGATGTCCTCGTCACCGCACCACAGTATCAAAACGCAGCGGAGATATTCGGGCGTGCGGTGTCGGTGCTGGACGACTGCGGGGAACTCGCCGGACAGGACGACTCCAACAATCCCCAGCACCTTCAGACAGAGACGGGACAGATACGATTCGCATCACCGACCGCTGTCAGTCGACTGCCGGACGACCCCGACTGTCTGCTCATCGACGAGGCGGCGGCGCTCCCGGTTCGCCTCCTCGAACAGTTCCTCGCCGCCGACCGCGTGGCGTTTGCGACGACTATCCACGGCTACGAGGGAGCAGGCCGGGGATTTTCCGTTCGCTTCCGCGACCACCTTGCAGAGAGTGACCACGACGTGACTGAGGTATCCCTCGCCACGCCGATTCGGTTCGCACCGGCAGACCCCGTCGAAGTGTGGTCGTTTCGCGCGCTCGGACTCGACGCCCGTCCCTGTGTCCCACAGGTCATCGACGCGGCGACCCCGGAGACGACCGACTATCGACCCCTCTCGGCGGCGACGCTTCGGTCGAACGACCGCTTGCTTCGGGAGGCGTTTGGACTCCTCGTGATGGCACACTACCGGACGGAACCGAACGACCTGGCGCGCCTTCTCGATGCGCCCAACGTCTCCGTTCGTGCGCTCTGTCACGACGGCCACGTCGTCTCTGTTGCCCTCTTGGCACAGGAGGGGAATCTCCCGGAATCGCTGCGACGCCGGATGTACGAGGGCGGGCGCGTCCGCGGCAATATGCTCCCGGACGTGTTGACGAGCCAACTGCGCGACGAAGCGGCCGCCGTTCCGGTCGGCTGGCGCGTGTTGCGCATCGCGACACACCACGCCGTCCGCTCGCGTGGCCTCGGGTCGGCGCTGCTCGATGCCGTTCGCGACGAGGCCCGGGGTGAGTTGGATTGGGTCGGCGTCGGCTACGGTGCGACACCGGAGCTACTCGATTTCTGGCGAGAGAACGGATTCTCGGCTGTGCACCTCTCCACGACGCGAAACGACAGCAGCGGGGAACACTCGGCGGTGATGCTCGATTCGCTGTCCCCCGATGGCGAGGCGCTGGCAGAGCGCCATGCCAGATGGTTCAGACGGCGACTCCCGGCCGTCTTGGGTGATTCGCTCGCGACGGTCGACCCCGATATCGTCCGCGGGACACTCGCCTCGATTTCGGGCACTGTCTCGCTGGAACTGTCTGCATGGGAGTGGCGCGTCGCCGCCGGTCTCACGTCCGGGATGGCGATTTTCGACACTGCGCCTCGACCCGTCGTGCATCTTGCCTTCCGCCATCTCGTCGACCCGGCAGAGACAGACATACTCGACGACCGCCAGGAGCGACTTCTCGTTGTACGAGTGCTCCAGCGGCGCACCTGGGCGGTGACTGCAACGGAACTTGGTTTTCCCTCCTCGACAGTCTGTAAACGCGCACTCGCTGCGGCAGTCGAACCACTCGTGAGATGCTACGGCGGCGAAACAGCACGAGCGGAACTGGAGCGAGCAGAATGACACTTGTTTCGTTCATGCCCATGGCACTCGACCCCCTCGCCGTGGCTGGACTGTTCGTCCTCGCCGTAGCCGTCGCCTCCGCGTTCGTCCCCGGCGTCCCCACTGGCATCGTCTCCCTTCTCGGCACCGGCTTGTACTGGTGGAGCACCGGCTTCACGGAACCCGGAACACTCGTCCTCGGCGTACTGGTGGCAATCTGTCTTCTCGCCGTCGTTGCGGACGTGCTCGGCGGGGTCGTCGCGGCGAACGTCGGTGGGGCTTCAACCGGTACGACGTTGTTCGCCGGTCTCGTCGGAGTCGTCTTGCTGGTCTTGACCGGCCCTGTCGCAATGTTCCTCGGCAGTGCCATCGTGGTGTTCGTACTGGAGTACCGGCGACGCGCCGACGCTGGGGACAGTGCCGTCGCCGCCGGTGCGTACGTCGTCGGCTTTTTCGCCGCCGCGCTCGCACAGGCACTGCTTGCCTTTAGTGTGTTTCTGGCAGTGCTGTGGGTTGCGCTCTTTTGACCACCGGAACTGCTGTAAGTTTGGATGACGCATACACTGGTATGGAGTGTGCCGCAGAGGACTGCACCCGAGAGGCAACGTTCGAACTCCACATCCCATGGACAGAGAACAGATACGTCTGTGCCGCACACGCACGCGTCCAGTCACGCACTGACGGTATTGTCGCCGACGCGCTCGACACCGCCGACGAGGAGCTGCCTGACGGCGCAAGCAAGCGGGGATGATTCGCCTGGAGCGTCAGTTCTCTTCTTCGGGCTGTGGAACTGCGAGTACGGGATGGTCGGTTTGTCTGATGAGCCGTTCGGTCGTACTTCCGAGGAGGAACCTATCCAGTCCCGAGCGCCCATGTGTGCCCATCACCACCAGGTCGACTTCCGCCGCTGTGGCGTAGTCGTCGATACCAGCGCTGGGGCGGTCTTTGCGTACTGCCGTCTGAACCTCGACACCGGCTCTGTCGGCACGTTCGGCGACGCTCTCGACGGCTTCTTCGCCGCCCGTTTCGAGCGTTTCGAGATAACCTGAGGGTGCTATCCTCCCTGGTGCGACGTTGTAGGCGTGCGTATCCACGACGTTGAGTGCGTGAACTGTGGCATCACAGACCGCCGCGATAGACAGTGCGTGCTCGACAGCAGCGGTCGCACAGTCGCTCCCGTCCGTCGGAACGAGGATGTTCCGGTAGGGGAGTGTCGGCGGTGACCCGTCGCTCGTTCGTGTGGCGAGCACCGGCACCGGTGTGGCCCGCAAGACATGTTCGGTGACGCTGCCGAGGACGAATCTGCGCAGACCACTCCGACCGTGTGTCCCCATCGTGACGAGGTCGATGTCGTGTGACTCGACGTAGTCGAGTATCGTGGTTGATGGAGTTCCCTCCACTACCCCTCCCTCGAAGTTGTCCGGCTGTGCCCACTGATTTTCTATCCCACCGACGTCCTCCTCGGCCTGTGTACGGAATCGGTCGATAAACTCCTGGTCGACGCCGCCGGCATCGAACGGCCCGGCGAGGCGGTCGATATCGAGGACTTCGAGCGCGTGGACTGTTGCATCGAACTGGTCTGCCAGCGAGAGGGCGTGTGCAGTCGCGCTATCGGCGTGTTCACTCCCGTCAGTGGGTACCAGAATCTGGTCGTATGCCATTATATTGTACTAACTGCCAACGAGATGATAAACCCACCCCAGTCGAAGCCACTTTTTCCCTCCGTTCAAAGCGCCCCTCTGTCGTCGGATGACCGCCTAGATTTCGGTGGCCATCATCACTTCGTCGGTGTACTTCCCGTCCATCTTGTAGTGGTCCGTTCGTCGGGCTTCTTCCTGCCAGCCACGCGAGGAGAGGAACTCCACCGCTGCCTCGTTGGTCGCTGGCACCGAATTGTAGATTTTTTCGTACCCCTTCGAACCGGCCCACTCCAGTCCGCGTTCGAGGAGGTGGCTTCCGATGTTGTTACCTCGATAGGCTTCGAGGACGCCGACGGTCAGTTCCGCAGTGTGGCTCAGTTTCTCGATTTCGGGATGTTTGAGATGCACCCAGCCGACGACTTCGCCCTCGACACAGGCCACGAAGAACATCCGCGACTCCAGTTCGTTGTGCCGCAGGAGAACGCCTTCCGTGTCGATGATGTCCGCGACAGTCTCGGCGTTGACGTACTCGCCGCTGCCGATTGCTTGCCGAATCGCGCCGACCAGACCCGTCAGGTCTTCCTCGCGTGCCTGCCGAATCGTGAACTCGACGTCCGCTTCTGTGAACTCCTCTTCCGCTCCGGAATCGAAGGCGATGCGAAGTTTCCCGTCTCTCTCTTCGAGTATCGCGTCACGTCTGAGAATCGCGGTGTGGTGGCCGAACGCTCGCTCCCCCATGTTGAGTGATTTGCGAATCTTCCCCGGCCGCGTCGCCCCGTGGGACTCCACATACTCGTAGATGTCTTCTCTGTCGGTATGGTCGAAATCGAGTTTGTCAGTGAGTTCCATGGCCTTTCGTACCACTCCTCACAACTTAATGGTTGGTCACGAGAGTAGTCACTGGAAAACAAGGAATTGCACTGGAAATGTGTCTCTGACTCTCTCAGAGTCCTCCGCATACTGTTGGCTATCACTTCGTGAACGATTTTGCCACCCCATCGTGCCAAATCTGTTCAGCAGTCAGTATTGGCCCATATCACATACCAACTAATTTTCGCCAGTTCGGTTAGAGCCATCAGAGAATCACTCCCAGCTGCTGGGGCCGATTCCGAGTCTCATCACGAGCGGGCGATACGCAAATCCGATTGCCAGCACGATCGCGAATTCGACCCAGAATCCGACTTCGCCCACGACTGATTGCACGACCGCAAGTGTCCCGAAGATGAGAATGAGCAACGCAAAATAGTACGGGGTGACTTCGATCAAGTGAGCTGTGTCCATAGCTCCCCTATGCGACGACGTCACTCAAACTCTTTTCATCTGCGACTGGCCGAGACAGCTGTAGTATTTGGGTGCGTTCTGTGGCAGCCTTTCGAATGATAGAGTCGAACGTCAAAGATGCGCCGTCAGTCGTCGTCTGGCACGCGGGTCAACACGACAGCGACGTCTTTGATGTTTTCCGTGTCGATGAGTAGCTCCGCACCCTTTCGGAGCTGATACGACGCGTCCAGTTCGACGCCGTAGCAGGCTGCGTACAGTTCCAGCCAGTCGTTCATCGCCCCTTCCAGCGCGTCGTAGGCCTCGGGCGAGAACTGGATGTTGTGCTGGCCAGTGCGAGCCTCGACGAGCAGTGCGATGGCCGGGCCAGCGCCCTCTCGAAGATACTCCATAGCTCGCTGTTCATCGGGTGGATTCGACGGCGGTTCGAATTCCGCTACGTCGCTCTCAGCCCGCTCGGAGAGTTGCCAGATTCGTTCCGTGAAGCGGGCTCGTGGCTCCATGTTATCCCTGCTCGTATTCGACGCCCTTGCCGCCCGGTGGGTGGTTCCAGTCGGTGTCTGCGACGACGGCGCAGGTACCACACTCGACACACGGCTGTGTGTCCAGGCTGACGACGTGTTCTTCGGTGCCGTCGGTCACGATGGTCTCGTCGCGGTAGCAGCCACCGCCGAAGTCCTTCGCGCTGACCGGACAGGCGGTCACGGCCGTGCCGCTCGCATCGAAGCTGTTGTCGAGCAGTTCGATATGCGGGTCGTCGACGTTGTAGGTGAGGTCGCCGATGCGGTCGTCCAGTTCCGGCGGTTCCACGTCGTTGGTCGCGTCCACGCGGGTGCCGAGTTCCTCGCCGATGCGCGTCGGCGCTTCGACGTAGGAAATCTTCGTGTCCGGAATCATTCCCAGGACGAACGGGGAGTTGAACGACTTCTCGATGACGCCGAGTTTGTCGGCGACTTTCAAGCCGGCCGAGCCAAGCGGCGAGTTGAGCAGTTTGCTTCCCATGTTGCTCACGAAGTCGCTCTCGGAAGCCGACCGCGTCATCTCGTAGCGCTTGGGTCGCAGTTTGTCCATGACGCCTTCGTCGTTGAGTTTCTGCTCGTAGAGTTTCCCGGCGTTCGTCTCGTCGCCGCGAGCTCGCGCTTCCTGGAAGGCTTCTGCAGCCAGTCCGCCGGCGGTGACGGCGTGGTTCATCCCCTTGATGATCGGCCCCTGGGCCTGCATCTGGC
>CAZFOF010000119.1:0-6683 GCA_964520265.1 uncultured Halobacteriales archaeon
CCGAATCCCTGTGCTTCGCTGAAGGTGACAACGTCCGGGTCTTTGTCGATGAGCATCGCAACCGCACCCGCGCCCTGTGTCGCCTCGCCGGGGTCGTCGCGTGCGTACAGTGCAGTGTCGGTTGCGATGACCAGCGCCTTTCGCCCCCGGTTTCGCCCGGCCTGAATCCAGTTGTAGGCGTCGTCGAGCGCCTGTGTTCCCGAGATACAGGCGAACTTCCGCTCGCCTTTGTTTGCGTGATGGAAGTCGCCGTCGTAGACCTGTTCGAGACAGCCAGCGACGTACGTCGAGACCGGCTTGGAGTTGTCGAAGGCACTCTCCGTCGCCACGTCGATGCGGCCGATATCCTCCGGTTCGAGGTCTTTGCGCTCCATCAACTCCTGTGAGGCGTTTGCCGCCATCGTGACGATGTCCTCGTAGACATCCGGCAGCGAGGACTCGAACAGTCCAAGCCCCTTCGTGTACTTGCCGGGCTCTTCACCCTGGGCGGGTGCGAACGTCTCCGCCAGGTCGAGTTGCAACTTGCCTGTACGTATCTCGATGCCGTCGATACCTACGTCTGTCATGTACAATACTGGCCGCTACCTACTATAAGGGCTTGTCGACTAATACTTCGTCACCTGTCGAACCTACGACGTTCGTTCGAGGGTTGCCCCCGAGAACGAGGGACTCTCTATCGAGGACTGCGTTCCGAGTTCGACGCGCAGTCGGAACCGCTGGCTCTCGATGTTCAGTCCCGTCACGTCGTACGGTGCGGTACCGTCGATGGGTATCGGGTCGCTCCGGTCTTCGTAGTCGCCGTCGTCGTCGGGGTCTGATTCGACGACCAGCGTGACGCTCGTATCGGCCGTCGACGCCGCGCTCACGTTCGTGAGTTCGAGATTGGTGGGTGCGACCGGTGTCTCGAATGACCCCGCCGCCGTCCGGAGGACGCCGTCGCTGTCGACGCGTGCCGCCGCGTCGATGCTGCTTGCAGACCGCGACCCGTTGTAGAGGCGTACGGCATCGAGTGTGCCCGAAAACGTCCACTCGCCGCTCGAATCGCCGCCGATTTCGGCGGGTTCACTCGTCGCCTCGATATCTGTTGTGAAATCGCCCCGGTTGCGCTCGGTGCCGTCCACGAACAGCCCCATCGACGACCCGTCGTAACTCGCAGTCACGTGGTGCCAGTTGCTGTCGTTGACGGCCACGCCGGCACTGCGCCACCCCGTTGCGTTGTAACTGACGTTCACCCGGTCGACGGTCGGCCTCACGCTGGTGGTGCCCGAAAGCGTCACGTTGACCGTCAGCGTGTCCGAATCGGGGACGCTCTCGATTGACTCGTACCACTGTTGCCCGTCGGAGTAGTTCACGTCGACGCTCGTTCCCGACGGCACCGTCGAAACGATGCCCGCACTCGACCAGTTGACGACTCGCCCCGCGTCGATGGTCTGTCGGGACTCGCCGCGCGTGGCCTGGTCTGCCAGCAACGACCCATCTGCGACGGCCAGCCAGGCGACGTTCTCGTCGTTGTGGCCGTCGCAGTCGTCGCCACTCTCCAGTTCGCAGTATCGCACCTCCGCACCGCTGGCCGTGACGCTCCGGGCCTCGTCAATTTTGGCCTCCTGGCCGCCGTTTTCTGTCTGCGTCGAGGCGACGACGACCGGTGGCTGGCTGAAGCCACTGAAGGAGATGCTCTCCCACTCGCTATCGCCGACGACACTGCCAGTCGCGCCGACCGCTGCATCTGTCTCGAAGGGTAGATTGCCCGGTTCCAGTGCCACCCAGCCGACCGTTTCCGCGGCGTGGCTGTCGTTACAGCCGTTGGTGCTGTCCTGGTGACAGATGCCGACGGTGAAATCACTGGTCGCGGTGTCGGTCACACGCGTCTCCACCGGCTGCTGGCCGTTGGTCGTCTGGACGTTCGCCATCACGACTGGTGTCGACGAGAACGTCTCGGTGTAGCTGACGGTGTCCTCACGCGAATTGACGCCCTGGTCGAGTGACAGCGTCCCGGTCTCGATGCCGTCTATCGACCCGGTCTCTGCCGCGTCGACGACGACGTAGCCGACCGTCTCCTGTCCGTGGGTGTCACAGCCGTCGCCACCCGCCCCCTCGGATTCACAGACGCGCACCTCCGCCGAGTCCGACGTGACGTTTCTCGCGTCGAAGGTGAGTGCGCTGTTGTCGTCGTGGCTGTTCGTCGTCCCGACGACGACAGGTGTCGAATACGACTGCTCGAAGGATACCGTCTGCCAGGTGCCGTCGCTGGTCGTGACGGTTCCTGCCTCACCGACCTGTCTGGGTGCCAGTTGCAGTGTTCCGTTTCCGTCGGTCTCTGTTCTCTCGAATGTCCCCGACTGCCAGGAGGAGTCGTTGTCGATGGCACTGTCCTGTGTCAGCGAGATGTTGTGGTAGTTCGTCTCGATGGCGTCGACAGACGGTGTCGTGTCGCTCGCCGTCGTCGACAGCGAGACGTTGACGGTCATCGTCTCCGTCTTGGGCACCTGGTCGATGGTGTCGTACCAGTCCTGGCCGTCGGAGAATCTGACCGACGTGTCCGTTCCCGACGGGACTGTCTCTGTCAGTTCTGTCTGGTTCCAGTAGACCGGGCCGTTGGCGTCGAAGGTTCGCCGATACTCGCCGTCGGACTCGAACGAACTCGTGCCCCCGTAACTGTGCCAGACGAACAGCGTCCGGTCGAACTCGACGTTCGCTGCGGTCGCGGTCGTCGTCTCCGTCCAGTTCAGCGTGAACTGCTCGCCGCTCGTGCCCGCGAGTCGGGCCGTATCCCGGCCGAGGATGTTGCCGTCCTGGTCTGTGTACAGCAGGTGAAAGCCACTCGTGGTCGTCGACCCGACGGCGTGACCGTTGACGGAACTGGAGTGACTCGAAAAGCCAACTGCCTGTCCCGTGCCGGCGAGGTCGCCGCCGCCGCTCATCCAGCCGAGGTGGTTTTCGGGTTCGTTCCCGCCGCTGTAGCCCTCGCTGTTCATCTCGGGGATGTGGTTCGTCCCGGACAGCGACACCGTCGAGAGTGGCGCGCTCGTCTCGTAGGTTTCCTCGCCGGTCGTCGTCGGCGTCCGACCGTAGCCCAGTTCCGGCTCGGTGCTCGTGTTGACCGAGAGATACATGACTGCAAACGAGGTGCCGTCGCCGGTGTCGGGGTTGTTCAGTGTGTAATCGAGCGTGAAGCCGGTGTCGTCGAGGCTGTCGACGTGGGCGCGAACGCGGCCGTCGATGCTGTCTTTGTTCGTCCACAGCGTGTTGAGGACGGAGTCGTTGCGCGCCGCGTAGACGTGGTCGTCGATGTTCTCTGCGTAGGCCGACCAGGACGTGACCAGTTGTTCCGGTCTTGGTTGGGTCGTCACGCTGAGGGAGCTATCATTCGGGAGCGCCAGCCACGCGACTGTCTCGTCGGCGTGTGTATCACACGTGTCGGGATTGCTCGACCCCTCCATCTCGCAGTATCGCACCGACGCATCCGTCGTGGTGACACCTTTCACCTCGTCGACCAGCGTGTCCTGTCCGCCGTTTTGGGTCATCGTCGAGGCGACGACGACCGGTGACTGGCTGAAACCGCTGAAGGAGACGTCCTGCCAGTTACTGTCGCCGACTGTCGTCGTATCGACCGCGCTGTTCTGGTCGAATACGTTCCCGTCTTCGATGGCGACCCACCCGACCGTTTCGTTCGCGTGGCTGTCGTCACAGCTATCGGTGCCATCCTGGTGACAGATGCCGACGGTGAACTCGCCCGTCGTCCGGCTGGTCACACGTGCTTCGACCGGCTGTGAGCCGTTGGTCGTTTCCGTGTTCGCGAAGACGGCCGGCGACGCTCCGAAGTCGGCCTCGAAGCTGACTGTCGCCCGTGTCGTGTCTATCCCCTCGCCGACGCTCGTCCGCCCGGCATCGATACCCGACACCTCTCTGGCGGCCGTCGCATTGACGACGACGTAGCCGGCAGTCTCGACGCCGTGGAAGTCACAGCCATCCGCCGCGCCTTCGACCTCACAGACACGCATCTCCGCCGAGCCCGACGTGACGTTTCTCGACTGGAAGCTAAGCGCACTCTCTCCGTTGTGCGTATTCGCCGACCCCACGACGACCGGGTCGGTGTAGCTGCTGTCGAAGGTCACTTCCTTCCAGCTTCCGCCGCCGACGACTGCCGTCAGGTTCGTTCCGGAGTCGACTGCGAACCACCCGACGGTCTCGCCCGTGTGCGAATCGCAGAAATCTGGGGTACCGGTTTCCTCGATTTCGCAGTAGCGAACTGACGCACCCGCCGTCGAGACATTTCTCACCTCGTCTATCTGTGTCTCCTGTCCACCATTGTCGGTCATCGTCGAGGCGACGACGGCCGGCACCTCCCCGAAGGACGGGCTGAAGCTCACCTCGCGCCAGTTGCTGTTTCCGATGCCAGTGGCCACTCCAACGTCACTCGTCTCCTCGAACACGTCCTTTGTCGAGGAGATGGCGACCCAGCCGACCGTCTCGTCGTCGTGGCCGGTCTCGCAACTGTCCTCGTCGGCCTGGTTGCAGATGCCGACGGTGAATCCATTCGACGACCGGTCGGTCACGCGCGCCTCGACGGGCTGTGTCCCGTTCGTCGATTGCGTGTTGGCGAGGGCGACCGGTGTTGATTCGAACTCTTCATCGTAGCTGACGGCTGTTGTGTTCGTGTCTATCTCTTCACCGATGCTGACACGCCCGGCATCGATGCCCGGCACCTCCTCGGCGGCGGTTGCGTTTATGACGACGTAACTGACCGTCTCCTGTCCGTGTGAATCACAGCCATCTTCGGCTCCCTTCGTCTCGCAGATGCGAACGTCGGCGCTGTCGGCTGAGACGTTCGACGCCTGGAAGACCCGTGCAGGCTCGCCGTTGTCGGTGGTGACCGACCCGACGACGATGGGGTCGTCGTAGCTGCTGTTGAACGAGATGGTCTCCCAGCCCGGCCCCGACACCGTGACTGACCCGCTCTCGCCGAGGACGACCGTCTCTGTCGGCGTCTCGAACGTCCCGGTCTCGCCGACTGTCGTCGTAATCGGACTCGTCGACTGGCTCTCGTTGTCGACGACCCAGCCGTTGCTCGTGCCGAACTCTGTCGCCGTGTTTTTCTCGATGTATTCGGGTGCTGTCGCCGCCGGCCCGGTCACGAACTGTACCGAATCGGGCGCGTGGTTCGTCGTAATCGACTGGGTGCCGGTCGGGTTCGACCCGTCGCTGGCGGGCGTCGTGAACTGTCCCACGTCCACGTCGCTTCCCTCGTCGAAGGCGTACGCCCGGTACCCGACCACGACGCTCGGCCCCGAGGAGACGGTGTTCTCGAAGGAGACGGTGTATCCACTGCCGTTCGTCTCCGTGATGGTGCCGTTGACCCGGCCGAGGAAGCTATCGCCGTCCTCGTCGGTCACGACCTGCTGGATGCTGTAGTTGTCCGTCGACGCCGAGGTCTGTGCGTTGGGTGAGGACGACCCCGAGCCGAACGACCGCGCGACCTCGTTACACGGCTGTTGCGTGCAGTCGGCGAAGCCGGTGCCCGACCCCAGCGCCTGCCCGCCGACGGACGTCGTGGTGCCGACGGATTCGCCCATCACATAGGTTCGGAAGACGACCACGTCGGGGTCGAAGCCGGTCTGAGCGAACGCCGTTCCCGTCGAGTCCGGTGCCTCCAGCGTCCCGTAGGCGATGTCCCTGTCTTTCGCCAACTCGACTGCACCGCCTCTGGCTGACGTGTTCTCGAACGTCCCGGTCTCGAACTCCCCAGCAGTGTCGACGCGCGTGTTCTCAGAGAGGATGCCGTCGCTCCCGACCAGCGCCGCGAGCGACCCGTTCCGGAGGCCGACGACCAGGTCGTCGCCGACGCTTCCCTGCTCGTAGCCGTCGAAGCGACCCCACAACTGCGCGTCGCTCGCGTCTGTCTGTAGCCACGTACTCAGCGTGAACGCATCGGTGTCTGCGATTGTGTCCAGACTCGAACTGTCCGCAACGCTCAGGTAGTCTCCGTCGCCGAACGTGTACGCCGAGGTGTTGGCGATGCCGTCGACGCCGCTGGTCGCGCCGTTGACGCTCGCGTCGTTGTCGTTGGGACTCACGTCGGTGGCGGTGCTCGCTCCACTCCCTTCGTCGAGCGGCCAGTAGCCGACCAGATTCGGTGAGTCACGCGAGTGTCCCAGTTCCACCGTCTCGGCGCTGTGGTTGCCGAAATCGTCGTGGACGACGCTTCGCTCGCTTGCGGCCTCGTCCCAGTCGCTCGCGTTCTGCCAGATGGTGTTGCCAAGCGTCGCCGCGGTCTGTGTGAGCGAGAACGTCGTATCGAGTGCGACGCGACTGCGCTTTTGCTCGTCGATGATGACCGACACGTCGATGGACGACCCCGTGAGTCCGTGCTGGCGGGTGAACGTCTCGCCAGGGTCGTAGGTAGCGTCGCCACCAGTGAGATTCGCTTCGTCGAGTTGGAAGCGATACTCGGCACTCCCGTTGGAGACGACAACCGTCACCTTGTTTGCGTCTATCGCCCGCCCGCCGGTGTGACTGAGCGAGACGTTCTCCGTCGTCGCATTTGCACCCACGTCGACGAGGAGGTTCTCGTTGCTCGACCCACCTCCGCCCGGAATATCGAAAAATAGCCCCACCATCGCCGTCGTCGTCACGATTACCACGATACCGATGAGCAGGACGTTTCCGACAGTCTCGGACTGGGC
>CAZFOF010000120.1:0-6661 GCA_964520265.1 uncultured Halobacteriales archaeon
CGGCGACGATGGACACCCCGCAACTGCCGACGTGGCTCTCGCCGACGCAGGTGCGGTTCATCCCCGTCAACCCCGACGAGCACCTCGACTACTGTGACGACCTGGCAGACCAACTCGAAGCGGCCGACATCCGTGTCGATATCGACGACCGCGACGAGTCCGTCGGCAAGCGCATCGCCGGTGCGGAGACGGACTGGGTACCCTACTACATCGTCGTCGGCGGCGACGAAATCGAAGGTGACACGCTCGGTGTCAACGTCCGCGCCGAGAACGACGAACGCGATATGACGCTTGCGGAACTACAGGAGACTGTCACCGACGACATCGACGACCTGCCACAGCAGGCTCGCTATCTCCCCCGGCACGTCGACGACCACCCGAAATTCACTGGGAACTGAGAGAGAACAATCGCCATTGTGGCCTGGCGTGTCGAACGTCGCGTCTTCGAGTGCTGCTAGTGGCTGAGAGAGGGCTTTTCTGGAGGTGGAGTCCGCGCGCCGCTGAGTCGGTCGGCTGAATCCGGTGCCCCTTCCCGCCGAAGTGCGTCGAGACGGTCTTGTACCGTCCACTGGCTTTCCTCGCCGGTGACCGGCGCGACAAAGCGGAGGTGGTCGCTGTCGTACTCGGCGAGCGCCATCACCGGTAGCGTGACAACGTCGGTCGTCTGCTCGGTAATCGAGGAGTCGATGGTTCGGCGCTTGAAGGTTTCTTCCAGCGACCACCCGTTTTGCTCGGCCCACTCTGCGAAGACGCCGATGCGCTCTATCAAAAACCGACCGAATTCCGTCGCGACCTCGCGTGCCGTCGCCGGCATCTGCCGACCACAGACGATTACCTCGTAGTCCTCCACGATGCCCCGCTGGCGGAGGTGCGCGAGCGTGTCGAGTACCGCTCGCTGCTGTGGCAATCCCCCGTGTGGCGCAAGCGAGCGGACGTACAGTTCGACATGAACTCCCTCTGTCTGGCCCCCTGTCATGAGTTCTGTGAACAACTAACACACAACAGTAAAAGTATTTTTGAAGAAACACGTCACATCAATCTCTGGAGTGGTTACCATACTGGTACCAGTCGACCCGGACGCACAGCGTTTAAGTCGCGTGCAGGTGTGCTCCTGCCCATGTACGACGAAATTCTCCTGCCGACTGACGGGAGTACCGGCACCGTCGACGCGATGGAGCACGCACTCACCGTCGCTGGCGACCAGGACGCGCGGATTCACGTCCTCTATGTTCTCGACAAGCGCCTCTTTACGGCCGCTGACGCCGAGAACAAAGACGAGATTCGCCAGTCTCTCGAAGAGGAGGCAGAGGTCGCACTCGACGACGCCCGTGTCCGCATCGAGGACGAAGGCATCGAGTGTACGAGGACGAGTATCGAGGGCATCCCTCACCGAGAGATACTCGGCTACGCCGATGAAGCGGGACTCGACCTCATCGTCATGGGTACACACGGCAAAACGGGCCCCGAGCGCGTCGCGAACCTCGGCAGTACGACCGAACGAGTCGTCCAGAACGCCGACCTGCCAGTTCTCGTCGTCGACATCGACTGACCTGACGAGTTCGGCGTACACGCGAACCGAACAGCCCACAGTCCCCCTCGCTGCCGGGGGCGGTACCCGTTCAGTGTCAAGAGTTTTGGTAGTTGCCCACCTGCGCCCGATATGGACAGTCGTGAGTACACGTTCGAAGGGAACAGCGCGACAATTCACGAATCCGCGGCCGTGAGCCGTGAGAGCACGCTCGTCGGCGACGTGACAGTCGGCCCGGACGTGACCGTCTGGCCCGGTGCCGTGTTGCGGGGTGACGCCGACCCCGTGGAACTGGCCGCCGGCAGCGCCATCGGTGACAACGCCGTCTTGCACGCCTCGACAGTCGCCGAGTCGGGGATGGTCGGCCACGGGGCCGTTCTCAACGACAGTCACATCGGCGCGGGGACAATCGTCGGCTTCAACGCCTCCGTTTCGAATTCGACCATCGGCGCCGAGAGCATCGTCGCCATGGGGACGGTCATTCCGCCGGGCTACGAGGTGCCCCCCAGGTCGTTTGTCCGCGGAACGCCAGCCCGCGTCACACCGCTTGCAGAGACCGACATCGACCGCGACGAGGTCTTCGAGGAGTTTGGCTCCGGCGAGTTTGCTCATCTGCGTGAGGGTCACGACGACCTCTTCGATAGATGAGCGAGCAGACACAGCTCGTCACACAGGCACTCGACGAGGAGACGCTGGAGACGTTCGAAGGCCGCGTCGCAACCCAGGCGGCCGACCTGCGGGAGGCAATCGCCGCTGGCGAGTTCGACAACCGCGACTTCTCTGTCGGCCTCGAACTGGAGGTGTACGCCGTCGACACCGAGGGCGAGATGTGCCCCACACCGATTCCCGACGGTGTCTTCGACAGCGTTGCCAACAAGGAACTCGGCGTGCACAACGCCGAACTCAACACTCCACCGAACGTCCTCGACGGCGACGGACTCGCCGCGCAATCCGAGTGTATCACCGAGCGGTTCGAGTCGGCCCAGCAGGCGGCCCGTTCTCACGGCGTCGAACTGGTCAACGACGCCATGTGGACGATTCCACCGGCGATGGGTTCCGCGGCCTACCTGGAGAGTCACGAACGCGACGACGGTGTGTCTATCGCAGACAACATGCGTGCCGACCCGCGGTATATCGCCATCGACAACGAGGTGTTGGGGCTGTGTGACGGCGGCATCGAGTTTTCGGTGCCGGGTGTCGAATACACCTTCCGCTCGATTCTGTTCGAGTCGCTGGCGACGTCAATCCAGCCCCACCTCCAGATTCCGAGTGCCGAGGCGTTTCCGACGTACTACAACGCCGCCATTCGAACGCTGGGGCCGGTCGTGGCGCTGTCGACGAACTCGCCGTTTTTGCCTGCCGACTTCTACACCGAGGTGTCAGACCCGGCGGCGCTGGTCGACGAGACACACCACGAACTCAGAATCGCCGCTTTCGAACAGTCGGTCAACGAGAGTCCAAACCCCAAGGTTCGGGTGCCACGCGACCTGGAGAGTACGACGGATGTCGTCGACAGAGTCATCGACGACGACTGTTTCGCGCCGTTTCTCCGCGAGTGGCTCGATGACTCCCCGCGGGAGTCGTTCGGCGAGACCTACTGGGAGTTCGACTACAAACGCTCGACGTACTGGCGCTGGCTTCGCTGTGTCATTGGGGGCGACCCCGTCGACGGTGTCAGCGACGAGCGCTCGCTGCGCATCGAGTACCGACCGATTCCGACACAGCCGACCATCCCGGATATCGTCGGGATGCAGGCGTTGACGGTTGGACTCATCCGGGGGCTGGTCGTGGCCGACCATCCGCTGTGTGACCTGCCGTGGGAATCGGCCCGCGATGCCTTCTACAGCGCCGTCGAATCCGGACTGGACGCCGAACTGGCGTGGGTCACTGCCGACGGCGAGCGCACGACGGATACCGACGAAATCTTCGGCGAAGTCTTCGAGTTCGCCCGCCTGGGACTGGCGGAGTCGGGCGTTCCCGAGGCCGATATCGAGGACTACCTCGCTCCCATCGAAGCCCGCTGGCAGGCAGAGACGACGCCGAGTCACTGGAAGAAAGACCGCGTCCGCGAGCACCTCGCTGACGGCGACTCACTGCCCACAGCAATCGAACGGATGCAACGAACCTACATCGAGCGGAGCCGCCGTCACGCCTCGTTTGCCGACTGGCTGTGACCCTCTCGCGTCGCGCCGGTGCCTGCCTCGACTGCCGCTAAGTCGATGTGTCCGGCCGGCATCGGCACGCCATCGTAGGGGTCGGCAGATAGCAAGAGCGCGCCGTCTACGTCGGCGTAGTCACACAGCGGTGCGAGCTGACAGGCACCGGCGATGGCCGCGTTCGAGGCGACCATACACCCCAGCATCGTCTCCAGACCGCAGGCGTCGGCCGCCGCAATCTGTCGGATACCGGCGCGGAGCCCGCCGCACTTGTCCAGCTTGACGACGACGATATCGGCCGCATCGGCGACACGCGGCACGTCTGAAGCAGTGACACACGACTCGTCTGCGGCGACAGGCAGGTGTCCCTCTCGGCTGACCCGAGCCAGTCCCTCGATGTCGTCGGCCGCGACGGGCTGTTCGACGAACTCCACGCCGTGGTCGGCCAGCCATGCGGTGTGGTCGATGGCTGCCTCGGGCGTCCAGGCCGTGTTGGCGTCGACGCGGATGCGTGCCTCGGGTGCGGCCTCGCGGACGGCCGCGACCCGCGCCCGGTCGTCGTCGGTGCCGACTTTCACCTTCAGAATCGGATAGCCGGCCTCGCGTGCACTGGCTGCCTTTTCGCGCATCCGTGCCGGCGTGTCGATGCCGATGGTAAACGACGTGGCCGGTGCCGCCTCGGGGTCGTGTCCGAGACGGCGGTACAGCGGTTCCCCCTGTTGGCGGGCGGCCAGGTCGGCCACGGCCACGGAGACGGCGGCCCGAGCGGATGCCGTTTCCGGTGCCAACCTGCGCAGTTCGCTGGCGAGGTACTGCTGGTCGCGTGGGTCGCCGAGTGCTTCGACAGCACCGAGCAGGTCGGGCAGCACCCGCTCGACGCCGTCGGGTGTCTCGCCGTAGTAGTCGCTCGGAGCGGCTGCACCCACGCCGACGGTGTCGTCGTCGCCGACGCGAACGACGACGTTCTCGACGGTGTCGGTACTGCCCCGCGAGATGCCGAAGGGGTCGGCCAGCGGGAGCGAGACACGCTCGAAGTCGGTCGAAAGCGTCACAGCAGGTCGTCGAAGGGCCCTGCCTTCGACGCCTCCAGACGGTCGAACTGCTCGTCTGTCAACTCGACTGTCGCCGCCGTGAGGTTCTCTTCGAGTTGGTCGACGGTACGTGCGCCGACGATAGGCGCGGTAATGTCGGGATGGTGCAACTGGTAGGCAAGCGCCACCTGTGCGGGCGAGGCGGTAACCTCCTCGGCGACGCTCTCGACGACGTCCAGCGCGTCGAAGTTCTCGGCGGTGAGATAGCGGTCTTCCCAGCCCTCGGTGTCCGATGCAGTCGACTCCGCTGGCAGGTCGGCGTCCCGGTCGTACTTGCCGGTCAGAAAGCCCTGTGCGAGGGGACTCCACGGCACGACGGCGATGTCGTTCGTACGGCAAAACTCCAGATACTCCCCTTCGATTTCGCGGTTGACGAGGTTGTACCGGGGCTGTGTGACGGTAAAGGGCTCCCAGCCGTAGCGGTCGGCGATGTCGTTTGCGCGGGCAATCTTCCAGGCGTTTGGCGCGAGCGTCGATGCGCCGAGATAGTGTACCCTGCCGTCGTCGACGAAGCCATCCAGCGTGCGCATCAACTCGCGAGCGGGCGTGTCGTCGTCCCAGCGATGGATGTAGAGAATGTCGAGGTACTCTGTTCCGAGGCGGTCGAGTATCTGGTCGAGTTGTCGCCGGAGATGCTTGCGCCCGAGGCCGGAGCCGTTGGGGTCGTCCTCGCGGGTGGGCCAGTAGATTTTCGAGGCGACGACGAAGTCTTCACGGTCACGCTCGTCGAGCCAGTCGCCAATCCACGACTCGCTTCTGCCCTCGCCGTAGACGTCTGCCGTGTCGATAAACCGGCCACCGTGGTCGGCGTAGGTGTCGAGCAGGTCGTGTGCAGTCCCCTCGTCGATTTCCAGATTTCCCGCGGCCGTCTCACGGCCGAACCGCCACGTGCCGAAGGGGAGTTCGCTGACTGTGAGTCCTGTTCGTCCCAGTGGAACTGTCTCGATAGTCATCACGCACAGAGACGGCTCGGTGCCAGATGAAGGTTGTTCCGACGGCGCTTACTTCTCTTGTGTGTCCGGTGACTCGCCGTCGGCGTCGATATCGAAGTCGTCGAGTGACTTTCCGGAACGGACGAGTCCGTCTACGACGACGAACTTCTGCATCCGCGACAGTGTTTCCCACTCGACACCGGCCGGCGGGTTCTCCTCGAAGGCCTCGAACTGGTCGTAGACGCCCTGATGGACGAACCGACTGAACTCACCGCAGGCCTCGCAGGTAATCGAGAGGTGGGACACGTCGTACTCGCGAGTGAGGGTGTGTTCCTGGCAGTTCAGACAGCGGTAGGTTCGGGTGTCGCTCACGGGCCTTACGCGAACAGTTCCTCCGTTGCGTGGAGGGCTTCGACCAGTTTCTCGACTTCCTCGGTGGTGTTGTAGATGTAAAACGACGCCCGCGCGGAGGCGGCCGCTCCGAGTTTGTCGTGCAGTGGCTGGGTACAGTGGTCGCCGGCGCGGACGGCCACGGCGAACTCGTTGAGAATCTCGCTCGTGTCGTGTGCGTGGACGCTGCCGAGATTAAAGGAGACGAGTCCGCTGCGGTCGTCACCGGGCGGCCCGTAGATTTCGATGTCGTCGAACTCCTCTGTGAGGCGGTCGTAGGCGTACTCCGCCAGTGCTTCCTCGTGGCGCTGGATGCGCTCCATCCCGATGTCGTCGAGATAGTCGATGGCCTCTGCCAGCGCGATGCCCTGCGCGATGACGGGCGTCCCCGCCTCGAATTTCCAGGGGAGTTCGTGCCAGGAGGAGTCCTCGAAGGTGACCTTCTCTATCATCATCCCGCCGTAGAGGTATGGCTGCATCTCATCCAGCAGGTGTTCTTTGCCGTAGAGCACACCGATGCCGGTCGGGCCACACATCTTGTGTCCTGAAAAGGCGAAGAAGTCG
>CAZFOF010000121.1:0-6637 GCA_964520265.1 uncultured Halobacteriales archaeon
GTCTTCGACCAGGTCGTCGTCGAAAAAGCCCTCGGCGTCCGCTTCGGCGATGTCCGAGTCTAGCTCTTCGTCCTCTCCGCCGCCGTCGTCGTCGTCGTCGAACAGTCCGAAGGAGCCGCCGTCTCCGCCCATTCCGCCGCCCATTCCGGCATCGATGTCGTCGGCGAAGGGGTTCACGCCGCGGGTCACCATCTCGTAGATGTCAAGGAGTTTGCGGACGTTCTCCTCGACTTCCTCGACGCTCTCGGAGATCTGTTCGTTCTCGTTGCGAACCGTGTTGACCGTCGACGAGAGGCTACCGACCTCGTTTTCCATCTCGTCCAGGCGGTGTTCGAGTTCGTCGACGTTGCCGCCGCCGCCGCCACCGCCACCGCCGCCGTCGTCCATGTCTCCGAACTCGTCGTCGCCGAACCCACCGAGGTCGTCGCCACCATCTTCCAGACCACCGAGGCCACCGAGGTCGTCGTCACCACCGTCGTCTTCCGCCATCAGTCCGTCGCCGCCGCCGAGGTCGTCGCCACCCTCGTTGCCGCCGTCACCACCGTCGTCTTCGTCGCCGACGATACCTTCTAGCATATTCCGGATACTCATGCCGACCAATCCACCCGTGAGTAACACGAACACCCACACGATACCCGTCGCTTCCGGGACGACGGTTTGCATAGGCTGGGCGATGGCGGCACTGCTCATTATGTGATATATGGGTAGGTTACACTCTTCAATGTACCGTCTAGCCTATCACAATTGATAACATTCGGGTTAATTCCGCACTACAACATATAAAATATTCTTATATAGGGCGAAATATTTGTCCGACCTTTGTTCCCCTCTGGATTCCGTGAGAACAGCTGCGAAAATATCAATACTGGTAACAGTGTCGGCCACTCGTCAGACGGGCGCGCACCCGAATGTCACCTTGCTGTCACACGGCGGTCACAGTCTGGTGTTGCTTTTGTTTGCGCTTTTGACTACGAGGTCACCGCTTGCGGCTTCCAGACGGAGCGACCGTCCGTGGTCACCGCCGATATCCTCGCCGACGATCGGGACGCTGTGGGACTCCAGTGTCTCCCGTACTTTCTCGACGTTGCGGACGCCGATGCCAGACCCGCTCTCGGAGAAGTCGAGCATGTCGCTGCCACCCGCGATTTTCGCCTCAATGTCCGGTATCGACGCGCCGACAGCTTCCATCTCTTCGAGAAGCAACTCGGTACCTGTATCGGCGAATTTCGCGGCGTTACCGTCCTCCATTTCGTCTGCCGAGGGGAGCATCACGTGGACGAGTCCGGATGCACCAGTTTCGGTGTCGTGGAGTGCAATGCCGATACACGACCCGAGTCCGCTCGTCGTGAGCACTGCCCCGTCGGTCGTCACCTCGTACTCGGCGATACCGACCTTGACGCGTTCGGGCTCGGGCTCTGAGGTTTGCTCTGTCTGGCTACTGCCGTCGTAGACCTTCATTGTTCGAATATCTGCTCTGCGTCTGCCTCCGTTTCTTCAGCCCGCTCAACCAACAGGTCGTCGAGTGCCTCGCGCAGTTCCTCCTCGTTGGGAAGTGCGTGTATCTCGCTTTCGAACTCCACTTCGTCCGTCTTCATCTTCGAATCGATGATGAAGGCGTGTTGCTGGTGCTGGCCGAGTTGGGCCGCAAGCGGGTCGATAATGGCCTGTCCCATGTCGTGTACCAGCCGTGGCGGCGTGTGGTCGACTGACTGCTGGAGGACGTTTGCCCAGCCATCGACGAATCCGCTCGTCATGATGTTGCCCAACTCCTCGATTGCCGCCTTGTGGTGTTCGGTCAGGCCGTCGCCCTCGACTTCCATCGGCATCAACGCCTCTGCGATTGTCACCGCCGAGGTTTCGTCGAACAGGACGAGCAAGAACCCGCTCGGAGCGCCGGTGAACTCCACGACTGTCCCGACGTAGGTGTCGTTCCCGATTTGCTTTGGCACGTCCTCGATGGGCGAAAAGGAGATTTTGCTCACCTCCGCCTCGGTCTTGATTCCCGACATCATCTCGACGTTCTCGGCCGCCTTCTCCGTCCCCTTTCGGGTCATCTGGTTGAACACTTCGAGTTTCTCGATGGGGATGGCGTTGTCTCCTTCGTCGGCATGGTCGCCCATCAACTCCGCCAGTGGCTCGTACTCCGGCAGCATATAGATGAAGAAGTTCACGGACTCGTCGAGCCACTGGATGTCGCTCCGGAAGACGAATATCTGGTCGTTCTCGCTGGATTCGGGTGCATCTGGCAGAACATCTGCCCCGGAACATTCGATGTACTCCGGTGGCGTGTGCTCGATGCCTGCATCCAGGTAGTCCGCCCACCCGTCGATGAACCCACTCATCATGATGTTGCCGATTTCCTCGACCGACGACTGTGCCATCGACGGGTTGTCCGCCGACCCGGGCATCAACGCGTTGACAATCTTGTCGGAACTGGCCTGGTCGAAGACCAGGACGGTGTCCCCACTCAGCGCACCCTCGAAGCCGAACTGTACGCCGACGAAGTCCTCGCCGCCGAGGCGCTCGCCGATGTCAGTGCGGTCGACCAGCGAAATCTTCGTCACGTCGACTTCGGCGTCGATGCCCGTCATCTGGGTCATCGCACGCGTTGCCTGTTCGGCCCCTTCGTGAGCGAGTTGATTGAACGTATCTAGCGACTGTACATCGACTTTCATCGCTACGAGGGCACGACGTCCTGGATTGCTTCCATCACACTCGGCTTCTGGAAGGGTTTGGTGATGTAGCCGTCGGCCCCGGCTTTGACCGCCTCCTTCATCTTCTCTTCCTGACCGACGCTCGTACACATGATAACGTTCGCACCCGGTGCAGCGGTCTTGATTTCGTCGGTCGCTTCGATGCCATCCCGAATCGGCATCACGATGTCCATCATGACGAGATCGGGTTGTTTCTCTTTGAACACTTCGACGGCTTCGACGCCGTTTTCGACCTCCCCGACGATCGTGTGGTCCTCCTCCAGTATCTCCCGGAGAAGGTTGCGCATGAACTCGGAGTCGTCAGCGATGAGTACTTTAGCCATACCTGCTCGTCTATTTCTACCTCCAAACGGGGGATAAATGTGTCCCGTAAATTATCGCCGATGATATTCGATTCCGGTCGTTATGACGATTCTCCGACTATGTGTATCAGGTGAAAAATATTGGAAGTAAGTCTGCTAACATACGCACAACGTCGAGTGCATACAGTTCTGTCCCTGTGTTTGTATTCGGAAGCTGATAGCTGAAGTATTCGATGCGACTCAACAATAAAAATATAGTGGTCGCACCGGCCGGCACCGCGAGGCCGACTGCGACGATTCGGCTGTCACGGTGCAGCGGTCGAGTCGCGATAGCGGCGGCCGCGATGGCTACTGTTGCAAGCCCAATCAGTGCGTGCAACTGCATCGCCTCCCCAATCGCTGGCTCGATTGCTGTCAGGAAACCGATCAGTCCGACCCCACCGACTGTGACGACTGTCAGGTAACTCCCGACGAGCCACCGCGGCACCGCCGTAATCGTCTCGTTGACTGCCGACAGACGGACGATACCGTACAGCAACAGCGGCATCACGGGCAGGATATACCGGAGTGTAATCTGGCTGTGCAACGGCAACCGCGGGAGATACACCAGCGTGAAGACGATGGCGAAGCCTGCAGCCAGCACGTCGGTCTGTCGCGCCGGTGTTTTGATTCCTGCGCCTTCGACACTCTCCCGGACGCTTTGCAGGATGCTGACTGGCAGCCACACGAATGCGGCCACGAGTGGAAACGACTCCAGCAGCGTCAACTCGACGGCCTCGAAGAAATTCGTCTGCAGGCTCGTACCCGGCAACTGTCCGCTCCTGATGAAGACGTGATACAACCGGTCGACCTCGCCAGCTACGGCGAGGCTCTGCTCGACCCAGGACAGCGCGTACTCGGCTACGCTGCCCGCGAACGCCAGCAGCGAACCGGCCAGTGTCGTGATACTCGCCAGCACCGCGAGGACTCCGTCGAGTATCGCTTCGCCAACTCCCTCCTCGCTGCCCGCTTCACTTCCAGACCCACCCGATTCTCCTCCAGTCGAGCCACCGTCAGCACCGCCGGCCGACCCGCCGTCTGCGCCGTCGCCCGACCCGCCGTCAGCACCACCACTTGACCCGCCGTCAGCACCGCCGGTCGAGCCACCGTCAGCACCACCGCTTGACCCGCCAGAGTTCCCCTCTGTCGGATTCGGCACGTCGAGACTCCCCGCGTATCCCGACAGGAGTCGGGGTGACCGGAGCGGATTTCCGGAGATGAGCGTGTTTATTGCCAAAAACGGGAGCAACGAGAGCGCGAACACGACGCCGACAGCGGCGACGGTACGGGGACTGTTCGTGGGTGCAGTCAGCAGGTCGACCGGTACGAGCACCGCAAACAGGAAAAACGCCTCGAAGGGATGTACCGTCGTCAGCAGTCCCAACGCGGCGTAGGACAGTGCACGAGCGACGACATGGTTGCGGTCGGTTCCCTCTCGGCTGACTGCAAAACAGAACAGCGCGATGACCGCCGCGGCAGCCGTGAGGATGTGTCGCTTCGGTATCGACGCCCAGAAGCCAACCGGTGTCGCCACCAGCACGGCAGCACCAGCGACGACACCCGTTCGCGTCCCGTGGAATCGGCTGAGGAGTCGGTACAGTGTACTCGCTAACACGGCAGCGACCAGTATCGTACTCAACTGTAACCCGACGAGCGCCAGCAACTGCTCTGGCAGCGGCGTGGCGACTGCGAGATTCACCGCGAACACCGCCAGTGCGACACCGCTACCTGCGGTGTGATTCCATCTCCCGTCGGTGATGCGATGCAGTTGTGCGCTGAACGCCACCAGACAGAGACTCCACCCACCGACAAGAAGCACGCGCGGGTCGAAGACACCTGACAGCGCCTCCAGCACCCAGACGAGTGGCAATGCCAGAAGGACGTGACCGTAGTTCCGTCCGAACACCTGTCCGTCGACTTCGACGATACCCGGTTGCGAGCCGATTGTCAACGAGTACGGCGTCTGCTCGATAGCCAGATGTCCATCGGCGACGTTCGCCAGTGCGTTCGCGACCGTCAGCGAATCGGTGATGAAAAACCCGATGCGCCAGAGCGCGCTACACCAGAGCACCGCTCCCAGGAAGACGGCGAGGCCGACCCTGTCACCGAACACGAGACGACCTGCCCGGTGACTCCGGGTTCGCAGTCGCTTGACGTGGTTCTCCCACGACGCCTGTGTGTCGGTGTCGTCGCTCATCCGGCCCGTACCTCGATTGTTCTGTTACTGATTGTCCGCATTCCGCTGAAACTCTGGACGCGGACGATGACTCGTCCCTCGTAGGTTCCAGACACCTCACCCGTGACAGCCCGGTCTCGTAGCGGCACCCGGAGCCGTCCCTCGGACTCGACGAGTCGGCGATTGTCCGCGCTGATACCCAGTGCCGGTACCTTGACGATATAGAGCACTCGCGGCTGTCCCTGTAACTCTTCGACGGTGACGAGCAGGTCGGGAATCCGCACGTAGGAGACGTTCGTCCCGAACCGGCCGTCGGTGATTCGAATGGCCTCGCTATCTGGCTGGTCGACTGAAAGCGTCGCTGTCCCGTCATCGAGAGCCACTCTCTCACCTGTCACGTCAACGATGCCGAGGGGGCCCGTCAGCACGAGCATCGCGAGAATGCCACCCACAACGAGACGCGTCGACGTGATGCGCTCGTCGGCATCACTCATCATTACAGCAGAACAACACGGCCTTCACAGTTGTACACCGTCATCCTCGTCGACCGCGGCGAGCAGGTCTGCAATCGTATCCTCCGGCCCGAGCCCGGTAGATTTCACGAGGCTCTTCAGACTCTCCGGGGGGTATCGAATCGGGACGTTGGCCTCCATGAGAAGAATCCCAAGAATCTCCTCGACGGGCGTGTCGTTGTCGACTTGCTGAGCGTACCACAGAATGAGACTCTCGAAAATCGTGACGACGTCGTTCGAGGCCATTCGACGCTGACTCACGGAGCCGTCGAACGCCGCTGTCACGTCGAACCCGTAGCGCGACCCACCGTTCTCGAAACTCTCGCGCAGCCACCGGTGTACGTCCTCGCGGGATACCTCGGTGCGCTGGGGCTGGGTGGTGTCTTGCTGGGGGGGATTCGGTTGGGACTGTGGAGTGGCCGACTGTTCGCTGGTCTGCGGTTCGGGTTGTTCCTGCGTCTCGGATTGTTGTGTCGACGCCGGTTGTGACTGGTGGGGTTGGCCACTTTGCTGTCGGGCGTCCGGTGAAACCACGAATCGCCCTTCGTCGAGTTGCGTCACGTGTTCGTTTTCGGCGATTTCGAGCTCTTCGGGGGAGAGAATCGGCCCGTCCTCTGGATTGCCCCCGTCATCGGGCTCGACGTCCTTTGGCCCCTCCGACATATGCTACACTCAGTCGTAGAAGGGTATAATTCCGTCGGCGCTGTCAGACGGAGAGCAGACACCGCTGGCGCTGGTCACTGCAAGAAAAACGAGAAGAGTGAGACAGCCTCAGGGCGCGAGTGCGACGGCGGACTTGCCCGAGAGCGTCTCCGGCACAGTCAGCGTTGCTGACGTTTGGCCGCCAGAGGCGGTTGTGAGTTGGACTGTGACCTGTTGCCCTTCGGCGAGTGC
>CAZFOF010000122.1:0-6623 GCA_964520265.1 uncultured Halobacteriales archaeon
GTGATAGGCGTCGTAGTCGTAGCTGCCGTCGACAAACGGCAGGTCGGGCACCTGCGTGAGGTCGATTGCCATCTCCGTCGGCGTCGCGTCGGCGTCGAGTGCATCGCCGAGCGACCGTTCCTCGCCGTCGACGACGACACCGCGGTAGTGTGTCGGGACGCCTGCGTCTTCGAGTAACTCGAAGTTGAACGCGCCCATGGTACACAGCGATGCGCCTTTGTCGGGAATCGGGTCGGGCATCTGTCCCCAGTCGAAGACGGAGTAGGCGTCGGTGAAGACGAACGCGCCGCGTCCGAGGCTGTCGGCGTCTGCAGCCTCGTCGATGCGGAAGTTCTTGACGCTGGTCATACCCCCGCTGTCGCACGTGGGGGCAAGAAGACTTCCGGTTGTCGGCAGACACTTGAGCCAGGCGAGAGAGACCGTCCACAATGAGCGTGAACTATCCGGTGGCAGTGCTGGTCGTGGTGCTTGCGACAGTCGCCATCTGGAAAGGGAGCGACTGGCTCGAGGGTGCCAGCGACAAACTCTCGACGTACTACGGGCTCCCACAGATTGTCCAGGGAGCCGTCGTCTCCGCCGTCGGTTCTTCGTTTCCGGAACTTGCGAGCGTCGTCTTCGCTGGGCTGGCCGGGTCACTCGAACTCGGCGTCGGTGCGATCGTCGGCTCTGCCATCTTCAACATCCTTGTCATCCCGGCGACGGCGGGCGTTGCGACCGACAAGGCTCTCGAGGCGAGTCGGGAACTCGTCTACAAGGAAGCCCAGTTCTATATGCTCGCCGTCTCCACGCTGCTTATCACCTTCGCGCTGGGTGTCATCTACTACCCCGTCCCCGGCGAGGCTCTCCACGGTGAGGTGACACGCCCGCTGGCGTTGCTTCCGCTGGGACTGTACGGACTCTATCTGTTCATTCAGGCTCAGGACACGGCCGACTTCGAGGCAACCGAGGACGGCAGCCACATCGACCCGCGCAGACAGTGGGCATTGCTGGCCGCCGGCCTGGTCACCATCCTCGTCGCCGTCGAACAACTCGTCGGCCAGGTCGAAGCAGTCGGTGTCGAACTCGGTGTCCCGCAGTTTCTGCTCGGTGTGACGATTATCGCCGCAGCGACCAGCCTCCCCGACACGCTGGTGAGTCTTCGTGCTGCCCGAAACGACCGCGGTGTGGCCTCGCTCGCGAACGTGCTCGGGTCGAACACGTTCGATTTGCTCGTCGCCATCCCGATTGGCGTCTTGCTCGTCGGTTCGACTGGTATTGACTTCGCGATGGCCGTGCCGATGTTCGCCGCGCTGACGGGTGCGACCATCCTGCTGTTTACCGTTTTGCGCACCGAGATGACGCTGACACAACTGGAGTCGTATCTGCTTCTGTGTGCATACGCGCTGTTCGTCGTATGGGTGCTTGCGGAGGTAAGCGGGCTCGTAGCGGGCGTTCTCCCGGGATAGCCGGCGAGACAGAGAGCGGCAATCCCCACGGAACCCGTCAGCTTTTACCCGACAGAGTCGCTGAGAGCAACAATGGCAGGCACCTCCGACACAGGTGCGAACGTCCCCCGTGGGGAGTTCGGCTTCACTCATCGGCCGACGACCGACCAGTCCTTCGAGAACGCGCTCGAAAAGGCTCGGCGCGGTGTCCGACTCACCGTCGACGACGGCATCGAGTTGCTCACGACTGGCACCGATAGCAAGGGCATCGACCACGAGCGCAAAGAACTGGTGCTGGAGGCCGCCGACCGCCGCCGGCAGGAGGTCGTCGGCGACGAGGTGACCATCGTCGCCAACCTGAACAACAACGTCACGACGGCCTGCAACACTGGCTGTCTGTTCTGCAACTTCAAAGACCGCTCCGAGCAGTTCCTCAGCGAGAATGACGACGACCACGGTGGCTTCACGAAGACACCCACGGATTCCCGCCGCATCGTCTCCGATGCGGTCGACCTGGGAATCTACGAGGTGACCTCTGTCTCCGGTCTCCATCCCGCGCTTGCGCTAGACACCGAACACCGCGAGATTCTCGAAGCCAGCGACCGCGGCGACCTCAACTACAAATCCCCCCACCGCTACGAGGTCGACCCCGGAACATACTGCGAACAGATGCGGGCGATGAGTGTCGGTGATCTCCATCTCCACTCGATGACACCCGAGGAGGCTTACCACGCGCTCCGTGGGACGGACTGGGGATACGAGGATGTCTACGGCCGACTCCAGACGGCGGGGCTGGACAGCGTCCCGGGAACGGCCGCCGAAATCCTCGTCGACGAAGTGCGAAACGTCATCTGTCCGGGCAAAATCGGCAGCGACGAGTGGCTCGACGCCATGGAAGCGGCCGCCACCGTCGGCCTCTCGACGACTGCGACGATGATGTACGGACACGTCGAAAACGAGGCCCACCGTGTCGAACATCTCCAAAAGATTCGCGCACTCCAAGACCGTACCGATGCAATCACCGAGTTCGTCCCGCTTTCGTTTATCCACCAGAACACCCCGCTGTACGACCGCGGCATGGTCGATGGCGGTGCGACGACCGACGAGGACGAACTCGTCATCGCCGTCTCGCGTCTGTTCCTCGACAACGTTGACCACATTCAGTCGTCCTGGGTCAAATACGGCGACGCCCAGGGGTTGAAGATGCTGACCTGCGGGGCCGACGACTTCATGGGGACGATTCTCTCCGAGGAGATTACCAAACGCGCCGGCGGCAGTTACGGCGAGTATCGCTCCTTTCAGGAGTACGTCGATATGATTACCGCCATCGGACGCGTGCCTGTCGAGCGCTCGACGGACTACGAGACACGCCGGCGTATCGACCCCGAACAGACACCAATCGGACCGACGCTTGGCCCGCGGGCTGACGGGACGCCGCTGCTACAGTGAACGCCGTTTCAGAAACGAATCAGACCCTGGAAGACCGAAGCGGGTGGGGTGAGGGCTGTCAGGGGCACGCTCAGGGCATCTATAGTTTATGGCCAAAGTGGTATCGGATTGTTGCCGGCAATGAGAGGTTATTTTATATACTCTGGAGGAAGATTTCATGTTTGTCCGACTCGAACGGCGAAACAATGCGGGAGTATACGGTTCGGTTCTGGGCATCCGGGGAAGACCTCTACTCGTTCAGCGAGGAGTTTGCCGAACAGCCGGAACTCGAACGCAAGTACATCCATCGCATGGAGATACTGGCCGACGGGTCGGCGACGGTTCTCCACGAGTGTCACGGCCCGCCGGAGGCGGTCGAAGCCGCACTCGAAGATTCCGAGCGGATACACGACGTCATCGCGACAGGTGACGAGAACACAGTCTTCTACGCCCACTTCGAGCCAGACCCGGTCACACGGCAGATGATCGAAGGGCGACGGGACACCTCGATTACGCTGAAGATGCCACTCGAACTCCGCACCGACGGTTCTCTCGTCGGCCGGTTCGTCGGCGACCAGAGTGCGCTGAGCCAGGCCTTCGAGCTACTCCCTGACGGGGTCGAGGCAGAACTCCTGCGGATGCAAGGAGATATGAGCGACTCACTCACTCCCTCGCAGATGCTCACCGCACGCCAGCGGGAAGTGCTACGACTCGCAGTCGAACGTGGCTACTACGAAGACCCGCGTGAAGTGACACAGGAAGACCTCGCGGCGGAGCTGGATATCTCGACGGCGACGGTCGGCGAACATCTCCGGAAAATCGAGTCGGCAGTGCTCGGTTCACTCGACGTCTAGAAACCGGGGCCTGCAAAATGTGCCAGCCACGGGTCACACGGTGTGACCCGCAGCAGGCGGTTGTCCCTCGTCCCCGGGCATTGGAATCCCCCGTCAGAGGGATTCACCGTTGGCGACAGTGTTGTCAGAGGCACTGACCCGAGGCACAAAAAAATACTGTCTCGACGGGTTTCACTCTGCTGCCACGTATTGTGGGCAGTTTATAAGGAACGATTTCTCCCCGTCCCACGGCAGTCTCAGTCACTGGCCTGGACGCCTTCGAACGGACCTGGCGGCAGACGGAGTTCGTCCAGTTCAGGCAGGTGTTTGATGTTGTAGACGACTTTCAGTTTCTCGCTGGTGGGTGTCCCGACACAGGACAGGCGGATGCCACGGTCGAGCATCTCGTCGGGCAGGATGTGGTTTTTCGGCATCGCCATCTCGCCTTCGACGACGGCGACTGCACAGTTGGCACACGCCGTGCTCCGACAGGAGTACGGCCAGGTGTAGCCACACGACTCTGCGGCCTCCAGCAGGTAGTCGTTGAACGAACCATCGAAGGTACCGTAGTCGACGGCGTCGAGCCCTTCGGCGTTGGCTTTCTCGAAGAGGTCGTCGTCGTCCAGATTCCAGCCGTAGTCCTCCAGAATCTCGTAGTTGAGGTACTCGACCGTCGGCTCGGTGACAGCATCGACTCCATCGTCACCGTCCTGGATGGAGTCGTCTTCGGCTGCCTGTGCCTGTTTGACCTCTTCGGTCGTGGGAATCTGTGCCTCGTGTTCGCCGGCCTGGATTGCCTCGTAGGCTGCACGCACCCGGCGGAACTCGTCGGGCGACCCGCCCTGGTCAGGATGTGTGTCTTTCACCCGTTCGCGATACGCCCGCTTGATGACTGCATCGTCGGCGTCGGTATCGACACCGAGTACCTCGAACGGGGACTCCATATCTGGCTTAAGGGAAATGTGACCGATAAAAGTTTCCTCCCGAGAATGTCGCAATACTGGCGCTTAGACCGGCGATTGTGACTCGTCGATGACGGCCCGGTATCGCTTGCCGGCCTCGTCGGCCGCGGTCAGTGCCCCACGGATGCAGTCGGACACCCACGCTCGGTCTGTCGGTGCCGGGGTCGTGTCCCGACTCCGAAGGGCTGCCGGCAGGTACCGCTCGTAGATGGGGAGTCGTTCACGGAGTGGGACGCCCGCTTCGTCGGCGATATCCTGGAGTGTCTCCAGTGCCGGCCAGGCGTAGTCCGGATTGATGTGGTCGTCGGTAATCGGCGAGACACCGCCGAGGTCGTCGATACCGCAGTCGACCACGTCTCCCGCGGGTGCGAGATTCGGCGGCACCTGCACAGAGATCTCGTCTGGAAGCCCCGCCCGGGCCATGGCGACGGCGCGGCGTAGTGTCTCGACGCTGGGAGAACCCTGCTGCCAGCGTTCGTTCTCGGCGACTGGCTGGACGATGACCTCCTGGATGTGGTCGTACCGGTCGTGCAGTTCGCGAATCGCCAGAATACTCTCCGCGCGGTCGCGCCAGGACTCGCCGATGCCGACCAGGATACCCGTCGTGAAGGGCACGCCGAGTTCACCTGCGTTCGCCAGTGTGTTGAGTCGCTGTCCCGGCCGTTTCCTTCGTGGGCCGCTGTGAGCCTGTACCTCGGCGGTGGTCTCGAGCATCACTCCCATCGAGGCGTTGAGGTCTGCGACCGCCGCCATCTGCTCGCGGGTCTGGTCGCCGGGATTGGCGTGTGGCAACAGGCCTTCCGAGAGGGCGATTTCACAGCACTCCCCGAGGTAACTGTGGATGGAGTCGTGCCCCCACGCCGCCAACTGGTCGTGAATCGCCGTGTATCGGTCATCGGGGTCGTCACCGAACGTAAACAGTGCCTCTGTACAGCCGGCGTCGACACCGGTCTGTACCACCGAGCGCACCTCCTCAGGAGACATGAGTGTCGCCTCCCCCGGCCCGTCGAAGTACGTACAGTACGTACAGGTGTAGCGACACGCCGTCGTCAGCGGGATGAAGACGTTCCGGCAAAAGGACAGTTCCTCGGCCTGGTCGACGTCGGCCGGCCTCACGTCGAGCAACCGCTCGACCGACTGTGCGTCGACGCTGATGTCGATGTCGTACTCGTCCGTTCCGGGGAACACGCACGCGACTCCGTCTGCGAGGACAATAAGCCCATGGCTCGACCACGGACGAAAAAGACGACGAGTCGGCCCGTGCAACTGCAAGCTACACAGCCACCTCTCAAAAAGGCCTGTTCGCCTACCGCGACACGTCGACGCGGCCATCCTCGGCCACCAGTTCGACACCTGCCTCCGCGAGCATGTCGGCGGTGTGGCCGTCGGTGTGTATCAACACCTCTGCGAGGTCTGCCGGGTCGTCTACGTCGACCGCGAGACGAAAGGAGTCGACGGTGGTCACCGTTGCATCCAGCGCAGCGGCGGCCTCACAGTGGTCGCGATAGGAGACGCCGTGATAGTCGACGCGAAAGTCTGGATGACGGACGACGAGTGCGTTCGTCCCGCCGCCCAGTCCCGGCGCGACGGCCACGTCCGCCTCGGGCGCGAACAGCCGTTGTAGCGCAGTCGGCGTGACGAGCGCGAGGTCGGCCATCACCACCGCTGCGGGGCCATCGACACCCGCAAGTGCGTCGTTGACTGCCGTAGTGAGTGGCCGGTCGTCGACAGTCACTGGCTGGGCACACTCGATGTCTTCCGTCGCGAGAACGACCGGCTGATGCTCTGTCTCTGCGAGTGCGTCGAGTACGTCCCGCAGCATTGCTCGCGCCGCCAGCGTCCGCTCTGTGGCGTCGAGAACGGGTTCGAGGCGGGTCTTTGGTTCGCGAGCGTCGAACGGAACGAAAACCTGCATCCCCTACTGGAGTTTGTAGTCGCTGCCCTGCTGGGACTGGTAGTAGTAGTAGCCACCACCG
>CAZFOF010000123.1:0-6612 GCA_964520265.1 uncultured Halobacteriales archaeon
GCCACCGACAATCGCATCGCCAGACAGCACCCCGAGTCCCAGCACGATGTACGAGAGCTGGCTAATCGTCGAGTATGCCAGTCGTCGCTTGAGATTGTCCTGGCGCAATGCGATGACACTTGCCGTAAGGAGCGTAAAGGCCGCAATTGCAGCCAGGGGCAGTCCCACGCCGAGTTCCTTGACTGCGTCGGGACCGAACACGTCGAGGGTGACACGGGCGATACCGAAGACACCGCTTTTGACGACGGCGACAGCGTGGAGCAGCCCCGACACTGGCGTCGGCGCGACCATCGCATCGGGCAGCCAGGAGTGAACCGGCATCAGGGCTGCTTTGACACCGAAGCCGCCCACGAGCAGTGCAAACGCGAGACGTGCAAGCGTCGGGTCAGCGGCCAGCTCCGCGATGCCGCCCGGAGTAAATGACGTCGTCCCGACGAGCAAGTAGACGAGCAGCGTCCCAGCAAGCGCGGCGACGCCGCCGATGAAGGTGTACGCGAGATACTTCCGGCCGGCGGCGCGTGCCTCACCGTCTTCGTCGTGTGCGACCAGCGGGTAGGTCGCGACCGTCAGCAACTCGTAGAAGATGAACAGCGTGACCAGATTCGACGCGAATGCGACGCCGATAGCGGTCGCGAGACTTGCGGCGAAGGAGGCGAAATACCGGGTCTGATTGTGTTCGCTCAGTCCGCGCATATAGCCAATACTGTAGAGGCTGGTGACGACCCAGAGTGCGCTCGCAAGCAGACCGAAGAGAAGACCGAGCGCATCGACACGGAGGACGAAACTGATGTCGCCGACCATCGTCCCGAGGTCGGTGACGTAGACTGTCCCGTCCAGGACGCCGGGCACCATACTCCCCACGATGGCGACTTTCGTCAGCGCGGCGAGCATCGTCCACATCTCGCGGAGGTTCGGCCGGCCGTGAGAGCCGACGATGAGTGGAATTGCGATAACAGAGACCAGTACAGCAGCAATCGGTCGGAGTGAGACAACGTCAGTCATTATGCAAACACCTCAGTCAGCAACGGGTCAAGCAGTGATTCGAGTGTCGTCCCGAAGAAGCCAAGCCCCACAGCAGCGACTGCTGCGAGGACGACAACGGCGACCATCCCCAGAGAGACAGGGTACTCGCCTCCATCGGCCGCCGCGACTGTCGGCCCTTCGGTGCCGGCCGGCTCCGCGTGTGCGAAGTACATCTGCTCGACGATGCGGGCGAAGTACGCGAGCGTCAGCAGCGTACTCGCCAGGAGCACCGCCGCGACTGTCCACGTCCCGCTCTCGATGGCTCCGAAGGCGATGTACCACTTGCCGACGAACCCGACTGCGGGCGGGACGCCGACCATCGCGAAGGCGAGGACAGCGAAAGAACCGGCCATCACCGGTGTCCGCCCTGCCAGCCCCGCGTACTCGTCGATGCGGCGCGCACCCGTCTTGGCGGCGATGACGCCCGCCGCCGCGAAGAGTCCGCCTTTCATAATCGCGTGTCCGACGAGGTGGATGACACCGCCGACGGCCGCCAGTTCGTTCATCATCGCAAAGCCTGCGACGACCATCCCGAACTGAGAAACCGACGAGTACGCTAGCATCCGCTGGATGTTCTGCTGGAGGACGGCGAGGACACTCCCCGCGATGATACTAACCGCAGCGAGGTGAACGAGGAACTCGCGCGCCATCGGCACCGCCTCGAAGAACTCCGGCGTAAACACCTCGAAGAGAATGCGTCCGAGTGCGTAGGCAGACACCGTCGAGACCAGTGCGGAGATGAAGATACTGACGCTGTCCGGTGCCGACTCGTAGGCGTCTGGCTGCCAGGAGTGAAGCGGGAACAGGGCGACCTTGACCGCGAGGCCGGCTACGATGAGCCCGAACGCCGCGATAACGAGTCGGGAATCGTAGGCCGCCACTGTTCCCAACCGTTCCGAGAGGTCGGCCATATTCAGCGTGCCCGTCGCGATGAAGGCATAGCCGACCCCGAGCAGGAACAGCGACGCGCCGATAGTCCCCACGATGAGGTATTTCAGACTCGCGATGGCGCTTTTTGTCGTCTCACCCGTTGCGACCAGCGCATAGGCGGCAAGTCCCGTAATTTCCAGGAAGACGTACATATTGAACAGGTCGCCAGTCAGCGTGACACCGGCGAGACCGCCTACCAGTAGCAGGTAGACGATGTAGAACATATTCCCGTGTGGACCGGAAGTGCGAGCGTAGACGAGGACGGCGAGTGCGACGACCGCCACGAGAAACGCCACCGGCGCGGAGAGTGCATCGGCGACCAGTTCGATGCCTGCAGGTGGCGCGAAGCCGGCGAGTTCGTAACTGATAGCGCCGCGCTGGATGACCTGCCACCCGACGTATCCGGTCAGACCGACCTCTGCCAGCATCGTGACCACTGCCATCGGCCACCCCACGTCGTCGAATCGGAGGCCGAGGAGGAGTCCCAGGACTGCTGCGACGATTGGTCCGACAATCGCCAGCACGATTGCGTCAGTCATCGGTATCCATCTCCCTGAGAACGTCTTCGCGGAGTGTCCCGTACTCCCGATAGATGCGGATGATAAGCGTCAGTGCCACTGCCGTCAGACTCACGCCGACGACAATAGCCGTCAGTATGAGCACGTGTGGGAGCGGGCTCACGTATAGTTCGACACCTTCCGTGATGACCGGTGGGGCACCGACGTTCCCGTCCTGTTCGATGAACGCCGAGGTAATGAAAAACAGGAAGATACCGGTCTGAAAGAGATTCATGCCGATGACCTTCTTGACGAAGTTCCGGTCGCTGATGACGAGGTAGAGTCCTCCGGCGATGAGCAAAAACGCGCCGATGTAGTTGTATCTCGTCAACAGCAGTTCGGGGATTGTCTGCATCATTGCTCGTCCCTCCTGAACTCGAAGCTATGGGCGATTGCAAAGAACAGCCCGGAGATGACACCCGCGACGATGGCTCCGATGCCGAGTTCGACAGCCTCGATGCCGTACTTTGTGGCGTCTTTGATGCCATAGAGATGGTATTCGAGGAAGGTCCCACCGACGAGCATCGGCCCGAGACCGATTGCCGCAAACACCAGAACCCCACCGGCAACGAGTCCGACGACGGCCGTGTTGAAAAACCACTTCCGTGTCGGGTCGATGCCGTAGGCGAAAGCGAGCATGATAATCATCGACGCGACGATGGCTCCGCCCTGGAACCCGCCACCGGACGACTCTGCGCCGTGGAACATCACGAACAGGCCAAAGGTGAAGACAAACGGGGCCAGTATCCGGACAGTCGTCATGATGACGCTACTCTCGACGTATGGTCGTCTGCCAGCACTCATGTGAATCGTTCCTCCTTCAGAACTGCCAGTACTGCCACGCCGGCGGCAAAGACGACGACTGCCTCACCGAACGTGTCGAAGCCACGATACGCTGCCAGCACCGCTGTCACGACGTTTTCCACGTGTGTCTCCTCGTGTGCGTGTTCCAGATAGTGTTGTGATACCTCACTGTAGTTCCAGGCGACTGCGTCTGCCCCGATAGCGGGGATGTCCGGTACCGTCCACAACAGCATCACACCGAACAGCCCCACGATGACCACACCGGGCCAGTGAATTTCCTTGATTTTCGTCAAGTCTTCTGTTGGACGGACGGTGCGTGTAATCGTCAGCAGGAACAACACCGTCGTGACGCCTGCCCCGATTGCTGCCTCGGTCAGCGCCACGTCGGGGGCTCGTAACATGACCCAGACCAGCGCCAGACCGAGACTGTACGCCGCAAATGCGACGATTGTGGCGAGCACGTCGCGCAACACGACTGTTGCGAGCGCGCTGGCGAGAACAAACACCAACAGAACCGCCTCGATTGCCGTAAGCATCACTCACCACCCTCCTCGCTGGTACGCCACGGCTCGATGCCCTGGTCGTATGCCGCCCGGGTAATCGCGTGTGTCGCGGTGGGGTTCGTAATCAGCATGAACAGCGCCAACAATACGAGTTTGATTCGGGGTACCCCTGCCTGAAAGGCAACAGCGACACCCGTCAGCGTCAGCACAGTGCCGAGCGTGTCCGCTTTCGACGTTGCGTGTGCTCGCGTGTAGAGGTCGGGCATCCGAATGAGCCCGACGGCTGCCACGAAGGAGAAGAACAGCCCCAGTCCCATCAATCCGAGACTGACGTACGTCAGCAGGTTCGTCACAGGACACCACCCCGCTCGACGGTAAACTTCGAGATGGCGATACTCATCAGGAAGTTCAACAGGGCGTAAACGATGGCGATGTCCAGAAAGACTGGCTCGTCGAGTACCACGGCAATCATCGCGATGATGATAACGGTCGTCGTCCCGGTTGCGTTGACTGCCACGACACGGTCGTGTGTCGTCGGGCCACGCGCCACCCGGTACAGTGTCACGACAGCGAGTGAGACAAACGCGACAACGAGCGCGAGAAACACGTCGGCCAGTGGGCCACTACTTGCGAGTGTCATAATTCGTCTCCTCTCTCATTTGTATCGGTCTCGCTGGCTGCAGACTCTGTCGTCCCCTCGTCTGTTTCGGATTCGTAGGTTCCTGGCTCCTGACCACGTTCGCGTGGTGATGCGATGCGAGCGCCTCTCCGTCCGAAAAAGACGAACCGAACTGCACGTTCGAGGCCACCGTCGAAAAGCGCCTCTCTGGCTGAGCCCGTGAGCGAGTGCACGTAGAAGTCGTTACCACGTACATCGACGGTAATCGTCCCCGGCGTCAGTGTGATGCTGTTCGCCAGTGTCGTCACCGGCAGCGAGCCCGGGACAGCCGGTTGTATCCTCACCATCGACGGGTCGATTGGCATCGACGGCCGCAACACGATAATCGCTACTTCCACGTTCGCTTTGGTGATTTCCCACAGCAGATACGGGACGTACACCGCCCACCGGAGCAGTGTCCGCACAGCCCGAACTGGTTCTATCGGTCTCTCGAATGTGATTCCGGAGAGAACAACGGCGACGATACCAGCACTGACAGCGCCAGTGACGTAATCGAACGTGCCTGCGAATCCGCCGAGAACTACATAGAAGAGATACGAAATGCCAAAAACGGTGGCAAACGTCCGCAAGTCGATGGTGCGACCGAGCAGTCCTCGGCCGCGGATGGAACGCTCGACGGGTGCTTCTTCGTACGTGATGTCGTCGGCGAGGGTCAACTCGGCCGAAAGCGGCGTCAGAAGTGACGCTCTCGCACCGGGTTTGAACTCGGGGTCGAGTACGATATGGTCGAGGCTGTGCTCGCGCGCATATTCGAGTAGTACTTCGGCGTAATCGCGCGGGCTGAACAGGTATTCGTCAGCACCGACGATTTCGGTCGTCAGTTCGAAGGGCAGCGGCTCCTCTTCTTTGATGTCGGCATCCTCTCGTACCCACGTCTCGACTCGCTCTAGGAGTTCCCTGGTTTCTTCACCGATGTCCTCCGTCGGATCCTGTCGTTGCCAACTGGCTGGAAACACAAAATGCAGTGTCGGCTGGTCATCCGGAGCAGCTGTTTCCATCGCCTCATGGACGACGTACCCGACGGTGTTCCGTAACGTGATGGACTCACCGACTGGGACGAGAACTCGGTGAGTTCCCTGGCGGCTCATTATTATACCCCATCGCTGGGGTAATGTTAATCCTAACTATCTCCCACGGCCCATCAAGGGGCTGCTGACGTTGAGAAGATCTGTTTCTAATCCTTAATTTTTATATACAGTGGCGGGACAACGGCCGGATGGATGCGGAGGAGAGGACTCCTTCTCCTCACTGTTCTCGTCGCGCTTGCAGGGTGTGCGGGAGCACTCGGGGGAACGAACGGGGGTACAGCGACGCCGAAGTCAACCGCGACACCGACTGCTAGTCCGACTCACACAGCGACATCTACCGCAACACCGACAGTCGCGACGACACCACAGGAAACGGCGACGGCTACACCGACACCAACAGCATCACCGACTCCATCTCCCGCACAGTCGACGCCCGCCGTCGATTCTGAGACAAAATCACGGTATCGAGAGCTAAATGCACGTGTCCAATCAGAAACCGAATCTCTCATCGATAGCAAGGTGATCAACGAGACGACCGTCGGGTATCTCGTCGACCAGAATACGAACGAGACGCTGAACAAGATATATGATGGTGAGGCGATGCCAGCTCCGCAGGCGATTGCACTGGAGATGGCAGAGATGGAAGCCCCACCAGAGCGCGCCGTCTTTCATATCATCAACAACAACCGCGAGCGGATCTTCACGAGTTCGATTACGATTGACGAGGCGAGAGCGTACCACAACCGTTCGGTGCTTCCCCCTGACTTTACCGAGCAGTTAGAGGAGAAGGCGACGGTTTTCAACAACGGTAGTCGGCAACACCCCCAGACGGTGTTCGTCTGGGAAACTGGTGACCGTGCCCGGTATAGCTATATCGAGGGCATCGTCGAGGCTGCCAGAGAGTCGAAGCTCGGTACGAAACTGAATATTACAGATACGGGCCTTCACAACGAGAGTTACTACTTCAGCAGAGACAACGTCAGTGTACGACCGAACAGTTCGATCTATATCACTGTCCAACATCCACGAGACGGCGGTAACGAAAGCTACGGATACGGATTCTTTAGCGAGGATTTGCGAGCTGCGAC
>CAZFOF010000124.1:0-6586 GCA_964520265.1 uncultured Halobacteriales archaeon
CAGGTCAACGCCGACCTGCTGGAGACGCTGCTGGCCGACGGCTACACGCCCGTCGTCAGTCCGCCGATGGCCGGCGCGGACGAAGACGGCGTCACACCCGTCAACACCGACGCCGACCGCTCGGCCGCCGCGATTGCCGGCGAACTCGACGGCACGCTCGTCCTGTTGACGGACGTGCCGGGCATCCTCGAAGACCCGGACGACCGCGATACGCTCATCCGGCAAGTCGAGACCAGCGAGGACTGGGAACGGATGGAAGACGCCGCGGAAGGCTTCATGGGTCGGAAGGTTATGGCAATCAAGGAAGCACTGGAGGCCGGCGCACCCGAAGTCATCGTCGCCGACGCGAACCTGGAGAACCCGGTGGCCACGGCGATGGAGGGCGACGGCACGCACGTCTATCCCAGTGCGCTCCCCGCGGACGACGAGGGAGGTGCGGACTGATGAGCGGGTTCGTCTTCTCGGAGAAACCCATCCAGATTGAGGAAGGCGAGGGCCCGTACGTCTACGACGACAGCGGTACCGAGTACCTGGACATGGGTGCATCCTACGCCTGCGTCCCGCTTGGTCACGGCCACGAGGCCGTCCAGTCGGCCGTCCAGGCCCAGCTCTCGAAGCTCACCTACGTCCAGGCATCCTATCCCGTCGACGTTCGCACCGAGTTGTACGAACGCCTGGCCGACACCGCACCCGACGGCATCGACAAGACGTGGCTGTGCAATTCGGGGACGGAGGCCAACGAGGCCGCACTCAAATTCGCCCGCTCGGCGACTGGCAACTCGAAGATTGTCGCCACGATGCAGGGCTTTCACGGCCGCACGATGGGCGCACTCGCGACCACGTGGAAAAACAAGTACAAGAAACCCTACGAGCCACTCATCGGCGACGTAGAGTTTGTCCCCTACGACGACAGCGAAGCCATCCAGGAAGCCGTCGACGACGACACCGCAGCGGTCATCGTCGAACCCGTCCAGGGCGAAGGTGGCATCAACCCCGCCTCGGCGGAGTTCCTGCAGACGACCCGGGAAGCGACCGAAGACGCCGGCGCGGCGCTCATCTTCGACGAAGTACAGACCGGAATGGGCCGCACCGGCACGCTGTGGGCTGCCGAAGGCTCCGGTGTCGTCCCCGATATGATTACGTCCGCGAAAGGTCTGGGCAACGGCCTGCCCATCGGCGCGACGCTGTGTCAGGACTGGATTGCGGACAACTACGGCTCGCACGCCTCGACGTTCTCGGGTGGCCCGGTCATCTCCGCGGCGGCCAACGCCACCGTCGAGACCATCATCGAGGAGGAAATACCCGCTCACGCCGCCGAAATCGGTGAATACCTTCGTGGGCAACTCGAAGCCGAGGTCGGCGACGCGGCACGTGACATCCGCAGTGAGGGACTGATGGTTGGCGTCGAGGTCAAGAAAGGAGCCAACCGGCTGCTGAAGGAGCTTGCACTGAACCACGGGATTCTCGCCCTGCCGGCAGGCAGAACCGTGGTACGTCTGCTCCCGCCGCTGACCATCACCGAGGAACACGCCGACGACGTGGTCGACGCGTTAGCGGACGTGATAGCATGAGTGAGGCGAGCCACGGGACGACAGAGCCCGGCGAGCGGACGGAAGCCCGCGATTTGCTCATCAAACTCGTCGGCATCCCGTCGGTCACCAACCAGGAACGCCCCTGTGCAGAGCAGTTGAAGACGTTCTTCGAGAAACACGACCGCGAGGTGTGGATCGACGACGTCGGCAACCTCCGCGCACCCGCCGACGACGGCGTGTTGCTCACCTCCCACATCGACACCGTCCCCGGAGATATTCCGGTGCGTGTCGAGACGCTCCCCACCGAGGACATCGCATGGGGTGGCGGTGGCTCACTGTCCGGCGACCAGGCAGACGTACTCTGGGGCCGTGGCAGCGTCGACGCGAAAGGGCCGCTTGCCTCGATGGCCGTTGCCGCCGTCCGTACCGGCGCGAGTTTCATCGGTGTCGTCGGCGAGGAAGTCGACTCCCGGGGCAGTCGGTACCTCATCGACGACCGCGAGAGCGAACCAGATGCAGTCATCAACGGTGAACCCTCTGGCTGGGACGGTATCACGCTCGGCTACCGTGGCCTCGTGGCCGGCACCTACGTCGCGACCAGCGAATCCGGACACACCTCTCGTCCGGAGAACAACGCCATTCAGGATGGCATCCAGTGGTGGGCCAACGTCGAAGCAGAGTTCGACACCGACGAATGGGAACCCGTCTTCGAGCGCGTGACGCCAAAGCCCATCGACATCGACGGTGGACTCTCCGAGGATGGCCTCTCCGTCGAGACGACGATGGACGTACAACTGCGCGTCCCGCCGTCGATGAACACTGAGGAGGTCATCGAGATTACCGACGGCTACCTCGACGTGGCCGACCGCGTCAACTGGGACGACCGTGTCGAACCGGTCATGCAGAGTCCCCGAACCGAAGTCGCACGCGCCTTCCGCGGGGCGATTCGCCAGCAGGACGGCGACCCGCGACTGTTGCGCAAGACCGGGACGAGCGATATGAACGTCTTCGCTCAGCACTGGGACTGTCCGATGGTGACCTACGGTCCCGGTGACTCCGACCTCGACCACGCACCCAGCGAGCACATCGCGCTGGACGAATATGATAAGGCAGTGGCGGTGCTTGAAACGGCTACGGAGCGGCTCCTCTAACAATGGATCTCGTGGACGTCGACGACCTCACGACCGACGAACTGCACGCTGTCCTCGATAGGGCTGCCGAGATAAAGGCAAACAACGAGGGAGACACCGCCGAGCGCCCGCTCGCCGACCAGACGCTGGCGATGATTTTCGAGAAACCCTCGACGCGGACGCGAGTCTCCTTCGAGACGGGGATGACACAACTCGGCGGCCACGCCATCTTTCTCGGCCCCGACGACATCCACCTCGGCCACGGCGAGCCAATCAAAGATACTGCCCGCGCCGTCGCACGGTATGCCGATTTCATCATGGCGCGGGTGTTCGACCACAGCGACGTCGAGGAACTGGCCGAATACGCGACCGTGCCAGTCGTCAACGGGTTGACCGACGCCGCCCATCCCTGTCAGACGCTCGCCGACCTGTTGACCATCCGTGAACGGTTCGGGTTCGACACCTCTGTGGCGTGGGTCGGTGACGGCAACAATGTCTGTCAGTCCTTCGTCCTGGGGGCAGCGATGGTCGGCCTCGACGTGACCGTTGCCACACCGGAGAGCTACGGCGTCGACGAGGAAGTTCTCGCACGCGCCGAGGAACTCGGGACTGCTCCCGAGACGACCCACGACCCCGACGCGGCCATCGCGGGAGCAGATGTCATCTACACCGACGTCTGGGTCAGCATGGGACAAGAAAACGAACGCGGCGAGAAACTCGAAGCCTTCGAGGGGTTCCAGTTGACGACAGACCTCGTCGGCGACCGGACGGTGATGCACTGTTTGCCCGCCCACCGTGGCGAGGAGATTACCGACGACGTCCTCGAAAGCGACAACGCCATCGTGTGGGACCAGGCAGAGAACCGGCTCCACGCACAGAACGGTCTGCTCGTCTGGCTGGCCGAGCAATAGCGCCGCCGAACGGAGTGAGGCGCTTTTTCCCCACGTTTTTGCCGTGAGTGGTATCCGCAGTGAGCGAAGCGAACGAGGATACCAAAGCGGGAAAAAGTGGCTGCCGGCCCAGGCAGAGAACCGGCTCCACGCACAGAACGGTCTGCTCGTCTGGCTGGCCGAGCAATAGCGCCGCCGAACGGAGTGAGACGCAGGTTCCTGCACCTTTTTGCTGGCGTGTCACAACGGATAGGTATGGCCCCGGAATGTGGATACACACACGACGTATCCGCCGAGCGGTTCGACGACATTCCGGGCGAGACATGGACATGCTCACGACCGCCGGTCGAAGATGGACACTGCGCGTTCCACGCCGGCCCGGACGCCGTGAGCGAAGCGGTAGTCCGGAACACGTTGCTGGAGGCGGTGGCAACCGAAGACGGCCCGCTCCGACTCGTCGGCGCACACCTGGGGGCGCTGTCACTCGACTACGCCATCCTCGATGGGCCATCAAATCACCCCATCGACATTCGGGAGGCAGAGGTCGAGGGCCCACTGTCGGCACGGTACGTCACCGTCGAGCGGCCGTTGCGACTCGACGGAGCGTCCCTCCACGAGCGCGTCGACTTCGAGGATGCGACGTTCTCGCGGCGGGTGGATTTCTCCGGGGCGACGTTCCAGAACCGCGTCTCCCTCCGACTGGCAGATTTCGAGTCGTGGCTAGACCTGCGCGAGACCGACTTCCACGGGCCGGCCTACATGCGCGTCGCCACCTTCGAGCGGGGCATCTACGGCGTCGACGCCACCTTCCACGCGGCCGCGGACTTCCTCAACACGCACTTCGAGGATGTGGCGAACTTCTACCGGGCGACGTTTCACCGGGGCGCAATCTTCGATAGTAGTACCTTCGAGGGCAACGCACAGTTCTACGACGGGCACATCGACGCGCCGGCAGTCAAGTTGGATTCTGCGACGGGAAGCCCGCGGTCGGAGCGGGAGCAGCGGACAGGCGTGGCGCTTTCACTGGAGGGAGTGACCTGCGAACGTGACCTCCGGTTGGCCGGGGGAACTCTCGGCGGGGACGTCGTGTTCACCGACAGTGACCTCGGCCGCGACCTCCGATGTGGCGACATTTCGACCACCGACAGCGTCGTCGTGGACTGTTCGGGAACAGCGGTTGTCAGCGGCGAGGTTGCAGATAGCGACGGCGGTGTGGAGTACGACCTCACGGGTGCGACTGTCGGCGAACTCGACCTCGTCGATGACGCCACCTTCGACGTGTTTCGCTTCGACGAAACGACCTTCAGCGGATTCGACTTCGGCGCGTACAAGGGCGCTCTCGCCGCCCGCGACTGGCGCCTCCACGACCCCGAGGACACTCATTCGCCGGAGCGACTGGAGAACCTCTACCTGCGTGCAAAAAACGGGGCGAACGAAATCGGCGAGACGCGGGCCTCCGCGGAGTTTTTCATCCGCGAGATGACCTACCGACGGGCCGGTCACCGCCGGCAGGCACTGACGGGTGACAGCCTCCGGCGACGGGTTCGAGGTGCCTCCAGATGGCTATCGAACGCGGCGCTACGGCTCACGTGTGGCTACGGCGAGCGACCGTTCCGACCGGTGGTCTTCTCACTCGGTCTGATCGTCGTCTTCGCCGGCCTCTACGCCTGGCTCGGCATCCCCATCGCGTACGTCAAGCCTTACGGATACCTGACATTCAGCGTCGAGGGGTTCGTCTCGCTCATCCTCGGCCTGCCGGAAGCCACCGAGTCGTCACTCGGTTTCGTCGTCGCTCTGGAGGGGTTTCTCGGCGGATTCGTCATCGCGCTGTTCGTCTTTACCCTGACGCGCTCTATCAGTCGATGAGGCCGTGGAGTCGCGAGCCTGCGGCTCCAGACCGAGGCAAAAAAGGAGTCTACGACTCCGCCTCGCCGTCGTTGACTCTCTCGACGAGATTGCTGACGTCGACGCGTTTCTCGCCGGCAGTGGCTCCGGCGAGGGCACCGATGCCCGCGCCAGTACTTGCGGCGTTCCGGCTGACAAGACCGCCCAGAGCAGCACCGATGGCGGCACCGATGGCGGCGTATTTCGCACGACTAACCATTCGTTTGATGCGAGACTTCATGTCTTACCTGTCGACTATCAACTAGATAAAGGTATCCGTCGGAGCAGCCAGCTACGGCCAGTGTCTCACGCTGTTGGCTGTACCTCCGTGACGGATTTCGTATCCCGAAAAGCGCACGCGCGCGTGCGATGAATGGTATCAGCGAAGCATCGCACGGTTGTCAACGCGATGAAGGCCGGAGACGAACTCGGCCGTCATCTGGACGAACAGCGCCACAAGTGCCAGGAAAAATCCCATGACACCGGCGGCAACCAGCGGCCAAACGCTGGTGAATTCGCCGACAAGCGTGACGGCGAGAGCGAGTAGCTGAATAGCGAGCAATCGATTTTGCATTTTCATCTGTCTTCTATGTAGAACGAAGTTCTGGACGGGAATAAGCCGTGCGCGAGGGGTGTCGTCAGGGGACGTGTTGCCCCGGGTCGTGGTACCGTAGCCCGTGGAGAACGGCCGACTGTATTTGGACGTGGGTACCAAACATCAAACGTATGAGCAACATCCAGTCGCTCCGGAATATTCTCGAATCTGGGGAGACACTCACCATCGTCTGTCACAACAATCCGGATCCGGACTGTCTGGCAAGTGCGCTCGCACTGGGACGGTTGGCAGCGGCCGCCGGCATCGACGAACGGCGCATTCTCTACAGCGGTACCATCTCCCACCAGCAAAATCGGGCGTTCATCAATCTGCTGGAAATCGACATCAAACCGTTCGATGCGAATTCCGTCACCAACCGTGAGGAGGGGTCGTTACTGGCGTTCGTCGACCACTCCATCCCCGGGTCGAACAACGAAGTACCCGAGGGAACACCCGTCGATATCGTCATCGACCACCACCCGGCCGAGGATATCGAGGCGCGCTTCGTCGACCACCGGGAGGAAATCGGGGCAACAGCGACGATACTGAGCCAGT
>CAZFOF010000125.1:0-6533 GCA_964520265.1 uncultured Halobacteriales archaeon
CACCGTGCGACCGGCGACTACGCCTACAACTACATTGCCGAGCGCTACCACGAAGACGCCGAACAGCCGCTGGTCACCGGCATGAGCGCGTCGCCAGGCGACGACGAGGAAGCCATCCTCCAGGTGTGTGAGAATCTGGGCATCCGCGACGTCGAAGTGATGACCGAAGACGACGCAGACGTAGCCGAACACACCCACGAGACGACCGTCGACTGGGAACGAATCGAGTTGCCGGAGGCGGTTGTGGAAATTCGGGACGCACTCAACGAGGTCATCCGCGAGCGCCTCACCCGCCTGAAGGAACTCGGCGTGACCAACAAGACCAGTCCTGACGTCTCCGAACGCGAGATACAGAAGATTCAGGGACAGCTCCAGGAGTTGATGAACAACGACCAGTCCGAGGGTTACGAGGGGATGAGTATGCTCGCGGAGGTACGAAAACTCCGCACAGCGGTCACTTACGTCGAAACCCAGAGCGTCGAGTCCTTCCAGCGGTACATGGAACGGCAAACGGAGGCCGCTCGCTCCTCGGGTGCATCCAAAGCAGACCAGCGGATGGTCTCCGAGCCGAAGGTTCGTGACGCGGTTCGGAAAGCCCGCAAGTACGACGATTTGCACCCGAAATTCCGGCGTTCGCGGATGCTCATCGCCGAGACACTCGGCATCAACGACGGCGAGCGGGTCATCGTCTTTACCGAATCCCGGGACACTGCCGAGACGCTGGTCGAGTTTCTGGGTGGCCACTTCGATACCGAGAAATTCGTCGGACAGAGCGACACCGACGGTAGCGACGGGATGACACAGACCGAACAACAGGAGACACTCGACCGCTTTCGCGCCGGCGAGTTCGAGGTGCTGGTCTCGACGTCCGTCGCCGAGGAGGGACTGGACGTGCCGGAAGTCGACCTCGTGCTGTTCTACGAACCTGTGCCGACGGCGATTCGCTCCATCCAGCGCAAGGGTCGAACCGGCCGACAGACCGAAGGTGCCGTGAGCGTACTCCTGGCCGAAGACACCCGCGACGAGGCCTACTTCTGGAAGGCCCGCCGCGACGAAAAGGAGATGGAACAGCAACTGCGGAGCCTCAAAAGCGTCGCCGGCGACATCGAAGGCGAACTCCACGAGCAGACGGGCATTGGTTCCTACGAAGGTGATAATGACGAGGAGCAGACAGACAGCGAGAGCGCAGGGACAGACGCCGAAAGCGAGGTGGACGACCCCCAGCGCGAGACCGACAACGACGGCCAGGCCGGACTTGATGCCTTCGCGGGAGACGACCAGTCGGCGGAGGAGGAACAGAACAGCGACGACGAGAGAAGAAGCGAAGAGGAGGAAAGCGACGCTAACGATGACGGCGTCGTCGCCGACGCTGGCACCGACGAGGGCGACGCAGTCGAAATCGTGGTCGACCAGCGCGAACTCGACGCCGCAATCGCCCGCGACCTCTCGACGCGGGATGGCATCGAAACGCAACTGGAGACGCTCGCCGTCGGCGACTACGTCCTCTCGGACAGGGTGGTCGTCGAGCGCAAGACCGTCGCGGACTTTCTGGATACGCTGACCGGCGGCGACCGCTCGATGTTCGAGCAGGTCGGCGATGCGGCCCGTCACTACGCACGCCCAGTCGTCGTCGTCGAGGGCGACGACCTCCACGGACAGCGGAACATCCACCCGAAGGCCATCCACGGAGCGGTTGCCTCACTCGCCGTCGATTTCGGCGCGAGTGTCCTGCACACCAGCGACGAAGAAGAGACGGCCGACCTGCTGGAGACCATCGCCCAGCGCGAGCAAGACGACGGCGGCCGCGAGGTCAGCGTCCACGGCGAGAAACAGTCAAAGACACTCACCGAACAACAGGAGTACGTCGTCGCCGCCATCGCCGAGGTCGGGCCGGTCACGGCGCGATCACTGCTGGCCGAGTTCGGCAGCGTCGAAGCCGTGATGACCGCCGACGAAGACGACTTGCAAAACGCAGAGGGGGTGGGAGCAGTGACCGCCGAGCGGATTCGGGAAGTCACCGGCAGTGACTACGACGGCGACGGCTGAATTGCCGAGTCGAGAGGGGGGATTGCAGGAGAGGCGGTCGCAACCGCCACTCGGTCGTTGGCGTGCCGGCGGTGAAATACTGACGCGCCTGTGTGGCTGGGTCGGGCGTGCAGAGACGACACACTGGCAGGGAATCGAGGAAAACTGTTCGGCCGTAACTGATGAGCTCTACGCGGTCATCCTCTGGGGCCGTTCGGCTCTGACCGCTTCGGGACGCGTACGACATCATATTCCGCCTCCCCCGGGTTCTCGATTCCGAACCGGGCATTTACCGCATAGAGGGAGCTTCCGAACTCCGCGATTGTCGTCGGCACATCAAACTCCGAATCCGTTATCTCACGTACCACCTCACCCGCATCCGCTCCCGGTTCCAGGTTCACGACAGCAATCAGATTTTCTTGATTCCGGACAACATAGAGCATCTTGCCGTCCAGCAAAATCCCATCACCTGCCGTGACAGTCTCGCCACCGAAGTGGTCGAGTGTTACGCCAGCGACCGGAGATTACTGCCGAAGCGCAGACAGCGTCTCCGCGGCTTCCCGTGCAGCAGCGAGATAGTCGCTGGCCCGCTGTGGGTCGTCAGTCGCCTCGGCCTGTTGACTGAAACGAGTGAGTGTCCGGACGAGTGACTCGCGTGCTGTGGCGATATCAGCCTGAGCGTCCGGTTCGAGACCCGGAACCTCGCGAGACTGGGAGGGCTGGCGAGGGGGCTGTGACTGGCGGTTAGCGGTTTCCTGTCGAGACTGGGGAGTCTGCTGGTGAGTACCGGCTGAATGCTGTGTGTCCTGGGACTGGGCTGGCTGTTGGGACTGCTGTGGTTGGTCGCCCCCTGTTTCGGGTGCATCTGTCTCTGCGCCGAACTGGACGCGGGCGCTCTCGTCCGGTGCCGTGACTTCGATGTTTTCGTCCTCGGAAGCGTCGGTTTCGTCGGCGGCGTCGCCAGCGTCGCGGTCGACAGCCTGCTCGCAGGTCGCACAGAACTCCTGTCCGTCGTAACGGAAGATGGGGTCGCCACACTCCGAGCAGTGGGCGTTTGTCATCGTCGCTCCCTGGAGGAGGAGTTCGCTCATCTTCTCGGCGACTTCCCGCTCTTGTTGGTCTTGTTCGTATTTCTCCCGGAGTTTCTCCCGTTCTGCTTCCTTGTCGAAGTCGCTCATATGCGTGTGTCAACAGATGCGCGGGAATAGGCATTGCGGGACAGCGAGTCACCACTTCGAGTCACAGCGGCAGACAGATCGCCACGGAGTGACATCGTTGCATCGAGCGAACAGTACTCACGGGTGTGCGTGACAGTGGCGTTCCGACAATCTTAACGTACGTCCGTGGGGAGTTTCAGATGACATGGCAAAAGTAAGCATCGTCGGTGCCGCAGGCACCGTCGGCGCGGCAGCGGGATACAACATTGCGCTCGAAGACATCGCTGACGAAGTCGTCTTCGTGGACATTCCGGAACAGGAAGACGTCACGGTCGGTCAGGCAGCTGACACCAACCACGGCATCGCCTACGACTCCAACGCCGAGGTTCGGCAGGGTGACTACTCGGCCACGGAGGACTCGGATGTCGTCGTCATCACCGCCGGTCTGCCCCGGTCGCCGGGTGACACGCGTCTCGACCTCGCAGACGACAACGCACCCATCATGGAGGACATCCAGGAGTCCCTCGACGAGTACAACGACGACTACGTGTCGATTACCACGTCGAACCCTGTCGACCTGCTGAACCGTCACCTCTACGAGGCCGGTGACCGCTCACGCAACCACGTCATCGGCTTCGGTGGCCGACTGGACTCCGCTCGCTTCCGCTATGTCCTCTCCGAGCGCTTCGACGTGCCCGTCCAGAACGTCGACGCGACCATCCTCGGCGAACACGGCGACGCGCAGGTGCCGGTGTTCTCGAAGGTTCGCGTCGACGGCGAAGACCTCACCTTCGACGAGGGCGAGAAAGAGGAGATTCTCGAAGACCTCCAGAAATCCGCGATGAACGTCATCGAGCGAAAGGGCGCAACCGAGTGGGGGCCGGCCCGCGGTGTCGCACACATGGTCGAGGCAATCCTCAACGACACCGGTGAAGTGCTACCCGCGTCCGTCGTTCTCGACGGCGAATTCGGTCACGGCAACGTCGGCTTCGGCGTCCCTGCCAAACTCGGCTCCAACGGCGTCGAAGAAATCGTCGAGTGGGATCTCGAAGCGTTCGAACAAGAGCAGATGCAGGAAGCCGCCGACAAACTCTCCGAGCAGTACGACGAGATTAGCTGAGGTTCCCGTCGCGGTCTCGCTGTTTTTTATTCACTCATCTGACCAGCCCTGGGGCCGGTCAAATGGCTCTTTGAGCCTTCACGAATACCTTAAGACAGGCGTGTGTTGTCCCAGATAGGATGAGTTCCCGACTGGCCCCCATTCCCATATCCCCCCGCCCCCTGCAGAGTCTCACCAGCGGCGTACAACGACTGGCCTTCTGGGTCGCAGTGGTGCTCCCGCTGGCGTACATTCCGATACTGTCCAGCCCCGTCGAGAAAAGCGAACTACTGGCGCTCACCGCGCTCATCGGCGTGCACGTCGTCTGTCTGCTCGCCGGCCACGACTACTCCCCCTAACAATGTGTGCACAAACGACACTCCCCGAAACCGAACACGTCCCTCCGAAAGCCCACCCCCTCGTCGCGTATCTCCGCCGATGCGTGCGCGAAGAGGGTGAACTCTACCTCAAGAGTCGCGTCATCGCAGAGGACATCGACCTCTCCTCGAAAGAAATCGGGAGTTACATGCGCAAACTCCGGGACAACCCCACCGACCTCACCGTCGAGGCGTGGGCCTACACCAACGGTACCACCTGGCGCATCGCACAGGAGTGACCGTCTCGTGGTAGCGCGTCACAGAAGAGTGACCGTCCCGTCGACATCTCCGCCGCCAGCGAAGTGACCGCCAACATACGACCTGTCGACTAGAAACGGCGAAAAAGCCGTCACCGTGGGTTTTTATTCGTGCATTGTATTACCGAGATATGGAAGAAACAGCGACCAACGTAACTGCTCTCAACAGAGGAACTGTCCAGAAGTATCTCGCGGAGATGGGGCCGTCCTGGGTTGCCGGCGCTATCGCCGCCGGACCGGCGACGATGGCGAGTCTGATTACAGCGGGGGCGATGTTCGGCTACACACTGTTGTGGGTCGTGATTCTCTCGGCCATCGCGGGAACGCTCGCCCAGTATCTCGCCATGCGGTTGGGGCTTCTCACGGAGGAAGGCATCGTGACCGTTGTCCAGAACTACCTCGGGGAGTGGTGGGCCTGGATTCTCGTCGCTGATGTCGTAATCGCTGCCGGCGTTGCACAACTGGTCATCATGAACACAGTCGCCTCAGTCTCCGCGACGATGACCGGCGTCGATGCGAGGATATGGGGAGTTGTCTGGGCCGTCATCCTCGCGCTCGGACTCGCCGGGAGAGGATATCGCTTCCTCGAACTCGCAGCGAAGGCACTCGTCACCGCCGTCGTCGCCACGTTCGTCGCCTCACTGTTTGTCGTCTCCATCGACGTGGGGAGTGCAGCGGGTGGCCTCGCGTTCTCGTTGCCCACCGACAGCGCACTCGTCGCCGCCGGCATCCTCGGGGGCGCAGTGCACATCACGCTGATTACGATGCACTCCTATACGATGCGTGCCCGTGGCTGGACGACACGCGAGTACGGACTCGCGACCTTCGACGTCGGTGCGTCGATGCTCGTCGCCTTCGGTATCTACAGCGTCGCAATCTTCCTCGTCGCCGCCAGCGTTCTCTCTGACCCGTCGCTGACGACTGTCGGTGCGGCACAGGCACTGGGGCCACTCGTCGGGTCGAACGCCAAGTGGCTGTTCCTGCTCGGACTGGGTGGTGCTGCAGTGTCGACGCTCGGTGGGAACACGATTGTTCCGCCGTATCTCGTCGCGGACAAACTCGGATGGGACACTTCCGTCGAGGACACCCGCTACCGCGCACTGCTCGCTGCCGTTGCACTGCTGTCGGCACCTGGTGCATTCATCGGCGGCGAGGTCATCGGCCAGCTCGTCCTCGTGCTCGCACTCGGCACCGTCGGCACGCCATTCGCCATCGCCGTGGTGCTATATCTGCTGAACTCCAGTGCAGTCCCCGAACCGAACTCGCGACTCGCGAACGTCGGTGGATTCGCACTGCTGGTCGTCTCTGGAGCACTCGCAGGGAACTTCGTCCGTGGACAGGTTGCCGGCGGCCTGACGACACTGTCGGGATTCGTCCTCGCCTTCGCCATCGTCCTCGGCGTCGCGACGATTGTCCTCCTCGGGAAGTTCGGACGGGAAACTGTCGCTGGCGATATCTGACGGCAGTAACAGACTATCGAGGGGACGAACCGACTACACTCGAAACAGTGGGAATCAGCTGTCTTCCCAGCGTTCGGGTACCTGGATGGTGTACTTGCCGTCTTCCTGGAGTGCGATGATGTACTCCTCGCGGTCGTACAGTTCCATCAGGTTGAGTT
>CAZFOF010000126.1:0-6525 GCA_964520265.1 uncultured Halobacteriales archaeon
CGATGATGCGAAGCATACGTCACATATTCACTGCGACCCCAAACGCTTTTCGAGATGGGAGGCGGTCGGCATCTCCGCGATTATCCTGCGTGACCCAGGCAGTCTGCTCGGCTGGAACCCACGGGAGTTGCCTGAAGTCAGTTTGCTCCGACGGGCATCCGGCAGTCACGTGAGAGTGCAACTGACTTACCAGTGGCCGTCGAAGCGCGGGTATGACAGACGATACCGCCACGAAAGTCGAGTGGCGTGAGTGGGGCCGCAACGCCTTTGAGGCGGCCCAGGAAACCGGCACGCCGATACTACTTTCGCTGGTCACAGAGTGGTCGAGCGACTGCAAGGCGATGGACGCGAGCACCTACAGCGAACCGCGCGTCGCGGCGAACATCAACGACGGATTCGTTCCCATCCGCGTCGACGCCGACCGTCGGCCGCGCATCCGCGAACGCTACAACATGGGTGGGTTCCCGTCGACGGTCTTTCTGACCCCCGAGGGACAGGTACTCACTGGAGCGACCTTTCTCGCAGTCGGTGGCTTTCGCGACATCCTCGACAGCGTCCGCGAGACGTGGGACGCAAAGGGTGAATCGGCTGGCTCAGTCCCGCGGGCACTGCGAGACGCCGCGCCAACTGGCGGAGAGGTGACACCCCGCATCGAGGAGCACATGGTCGAACAGTTGCTGGCAGCCTTCGACGACGAGTTCGGCGGGTGGGGCAGCGACGTGAAGTTCCCACTGCCGCGTACCATCGAGTTCGCGCTGGTGCGCGCCCGCGACCAGGCGACGCGCACGCTCGACGCCGTCCAGACACACCTGCTCGACACCTACGACGGCGGGTTCTATCGCTACGCGACGAACCGCAACTGGGGCAGTGCCGTCCGCGAGAAACTGGTCGACGAGAACGCCGCGCTCGTCCGTGCGTTTGCACATGGCTATCGCTACACCGGCGACGAGAACTACCACGACAGCGCCGCACAGACCATCGAGTATCTCACCACCGAGTGCTGGACTGGCGACGGGTTCGCGTCCAGTCAGGGCGGCGACCCCGAGTACTACACGCTCGAACCGACCGACAGAGAGGAAGCGACTGCGCCGCCAATCGACGAGACAGTCTTCGCCGACCGGAACGGGCTGGCAATCGACGGACTGCTAACCTTCGCCGCGTACACCGACGACGAGCGTGCACTCCGCTACGCCGAGCGCGCGCGTGAACACGTCGTCGACACGCTCATCGACGACGGGCGTATCAGACACTACGACGACCCAGACGCACCAAGCGGACTGCTCGTCGACCAGGCACGAGTCCTCGGCGGACTCACGAAATCCTGGCAGGTACAGGGCGAGGGCGGGCCGGCACGCCAGGTCGCAGACTGGACACTGGAGACGCTCCAGTCCGAGGCCGGTGCCTTCGAAGACGGGCCCGCAGACGGGCCGGGACTCCTCGACCGGCCACTGTATCCGCTGGATACGAGCGTCGAACTGGCCGACAACCTGCTCACGCTCTCGTTGCTGACCGGAGAGGAAACCTACCGTGAGGCAGCCCACGACGCCGTCGCCGCCTTCGGCGCGGCCGCCGAGCGAATGGGGGTCGAAGTCGCACACTTCGCGAGTACCGCCGCGCGCCTGCTGAACCCCCAGGCAATCGAAGTCGGCACAGCCGCGGGCAGTGATCTCCACCGCGCGGCGTTGCGTCTGGCCGACCACGAAACAGTCGTCGTGCCCGACGCCAGCGACGACGGTGTGGCGCGCATCCGCACCGACGGCACCGTCGAAGGAACCGCCGACTCGCCGGCGGCGCTCGAAGCAGAACTCACCGACGGCAACGTGTAAACACTCGGTGCGTTTTTATCCCTCGATAACGAGAGGGGCCACAATGGCAAGTCTGAGGGATTTGGGGCTGTCGGAGTACGAGTCTCGGGCGTATCGCTCACTGCTTGAGACGGGGCCGACAACTGCAAAGGAGTTGTCTCGTGCGAGCGATGTCCCGATGGGACGCATCTACGACGTGCTCAACAGCCTGGAGACACACAACCTGGTTCGCAGCCAGACCGCGAGCCGTCCGAAAAAATACGTCGCCGTCGAACCCGAGACGGCACTCGACCGTCTCCTGGCGAACAAAAAACGCGAGCTAGAGGAGCAGGCCAACCAGTACGAGGAGATTGTCGACCAACTCGGTACCCAACTCGAACCGAACGAACCGGTCGACGAACCGTTCTGGACGGCCGCACTCGGGCCACAGAAGGCCGGAGAACTCCTCATCGAGCGGTTGACGACCGCCGACGAACACATCGCCATGGTCGCCGGTGCCCCGACACAGCAACTCAACCTCGACGAAATGGGCGACCGTATCCTCGATGAACTCGAACGCGCACTAGACCGCGGTGTCTCCGTCTCGATTCTCATGCGCCCGACACTCGTCGAATCGCTCCCCCGCAGCGTCGGCGAGCGCTACCGGTCGAAACTGCAGGACGACGCAGCCTTCAACGTCCGGACGAGCGAGAATGTCACCGGTACCTTCGAACTCATCGACCACGCCGAAGTCTGTATCGAGGTACCCCACCCACTCGACGAGGGTAGCACTTTCGCGGTCATCGACCTGAAGGACTCCGAGTTCGCAGCCGATGTCCACGCCATGTTCGAACCCCGCTGGGAAGATGCAACACCACTGAAACTTTGAATTCGCATACAGCAGCGGGTTGACAGAGCGAAAGAGCACTTGCGAAACTGTACTTTCCCACTGTCCTTCCGACGTTCTAGTACCCTATCCCTACGCAGTCTCTGGGTTTGCTAGAAACCGGTGGATGTTTACGTTTCCTGTCCTATGTGTTAGTATGTCACACGAACGCACACGGAGACGTTTCCTCGAAATTGCTGGAGTATCAGGTGTCGTTGCGCTCGCAGGTTGTGGCGGCAACGGCGGCGATGGGAGCGACGGAAGCGATGGTGACGACGGGAGCGACGGCAGCGATGGTGACAACGGGAGCGACGGCAGCGATGGTGACGACGGCAGCGATGGTGGAACCTCGAACCGACTCACCTGGGACGCCGGCGGAACCGGTGGAACCTACTTCCCACTCTCGAACGAGGTCAAGACGCTGGTCGAAGCGAACACTGATTTCACGCTAAACGTTCGCTCGACGGGTGCAAGCCTCGAGAACGTCGGCAGTCTCCAAAGCGGGTCGGCCGACTTTGCACTGATTCAAAACGATGTGGCGTTCTTCGCGAAGAACGGGACAGGTATCGATACCTTCGAAGGCAACCCAATCGAGAGTCTCAGGGGTGTAGCGACGCTGTACCCAGAGACGATAACGCTTGTCACACTTGCCGAAACCGGAATTACGTCGATAGACGACCTCAGTGGTGCGACTATCAACACCGGCGACCTCGGTTCAGGGACGCAAGTTAACGCAAATCAGATTCTCGAATCGGTCGGCATCACCGATTTCACCGAGCAAAACGCCGGCTTCTCGCAGGCGTCGGAACAACTCGCCAACGGAGACATCGACGCCGCGTTCGTCGTCGGTGGCTGGCCGGTCGGCGCAATCGAAGACCTCGCGAACACCCAAGACCTCGTCATCGTGCCCATCGCGGGTGAAGACCGCGAGGCGGCCAAGAATGACGCCTCCTGGTTCGCCGACGATACCATCCCCGCTGGAACGTACTCGGGTGTCGACGAGGACATCGAGACGATTTCGGTGCAGGCGATGATTGCGACCAGTTCGCAGGTATCCGATGATGTCGTCGAGACTGTCACCGCAGCTATCTTCGACAACCTCGACAGCGGCACCATCACACAGAAAATCGACTTCATCAGCGTAGACAGCGCCCAGGACGGTATGTCCATCGAGTTGCACCCTGGCGCGGCGAGTTACTTCAACGAGTAACCACCGACAGCCCACGCTGTCTCTGCCCAACTGAGCATGTACCGGACGAAAAAAATACTTGTCCGCGCTGTTCCGTTTCTCGTAGCTATCGGAGTCGTACTCACCGCATTTGCCGCCGCGGCACCGACAGGACTGGTTCTGGTCGTCGAGGACACCGAGACAGGCGAACGCTACATCACGGAACCGGTCGCCAGCGGCACCGTCGTCGGACTCGAGTACATGCACAGCGTCGAGAAGACACCGGTGTACGATGAGTACCGCATCGAGGGCCAAACACTGGTCAACACCCGCATGGAGTTCGAATCATACGGCTGGGGACTGCCTGCACAGGCCAACGTCACGAACGTCAACGGAACGTTCGTCTACGACCCACCCACCCCTATCACCGAACTCCAGAACCTCTCCGTCTCCCCCGGACGCATCGCTGGTCATAAACTGCACGTCGGCACCGACAGCTACGACCTGGTTGCAGCGACCAACACCAGTGGCGTCCGTATTCACGTTCGGCGGCGAGCTTTAACAGACCTGTTCCCATGAGTACCAACGACCAACCTGACACTCCGGACGACGAGACGGACGAAGAGATTTCGAGAGAGGAGGCCGAAGACCTCATCGAGGAAATCGAGCGCAGACGCTCCCTGAAAGGGCTGGCAGCCCTTGCTGTCGCGATAATCGGTATCTCCTTTTCAGTGTTTCAGATGTGGCTCGCGGCGAAGAGTTTCACGTCGACACTCTGGCTCCCTTTTGTCGATGACTACCAGATATCCTTACAACTGCTCCAGGCCAACGCCATCCACGTCGCGTTCGCGCTCGTGCTTACCTTTTTGATGTTCCCTGCGAGTATGGGCGATGGCTTCGTCGTCCGGAATCTCGGCCGCATCGTCCCTGCAATCTCGGCTCGGCTCGGCGAGTCAAACCCAGTCACGCGGGTGGCCGAGGCCGTTCGCGGCTTTTTCCGCTGGCTGATTCTCGATCCGGATCGCAGTCGCGTCACGCCGTTTGACGTTCTCTGTATGGTCATCGCTGGACTCTCCGCGCTGTATTTCCTGACCGACTTCGGTGAGATACAGGACATGCGCGTCTTCGGGCTGGAATCGGGCCGCACACTTCCGGAGATTCTGGCCGGAATCGGCATCCCACTCGCAGATACCGTACTCGGGAGCGTCCCAATCCTCAACGAGTTCTCCTACGCGTTCATCATGGGCGTCCTGGGCGTGTTGCTCGTCCTCGAAGCGACCCGCCGGACGCTCGGTCTCCCGCTGATGCTCATCGTCGCGTCGTTCATCGTCTACGCCCGCTGGGGCTATCTCCTCTGTGGTGATACGCCGTGTATCGGCGTCCTGGCGTTCGGCGAACTCACCTGGACGGACATCGTCCAGAATCTCTGGTACAACACGGAAAACGGTGTCTTCGGTATCCCCGTCACTGTCTCGGTGCAGTTCATCTATATCTTCATCCTCTTTGGCTCCTTCCTGGAGATGAGCGGCGCCGGCCAGTGGTTCATCGACCTCGCCTACGCGGCGACGGGCCACCGCAAGGGCGGCCCCGCCAAAGCGAGCATCCTCGCCAGCGGGTTCATGGGCACGATTTCCGGTTCCTCCATCGCCAACACGGTTACAACCGGCGCGTTCACTATTCCGCTGATGAAACGGTCGGGCTACTCCCCCGAGTTCGCCGGCGCTGTCGAATCCTCGGCGTCCTCCGGCGGACAGATTCTCCCGCCGGTGATGGGGGCTGCGGCGTTTCTGATGGTGCAGTACACGGCCACGCCGTTTCGCAACATTATCATCCTCGCGACCATTCCTGCCGTCGTCTTCTTCTTCGGGGTCTGGGTGATGGTACACCTCAAGGCGACCCAGGAGGACATCGGCGGCCTCGATGACGTCGAGACGGTATCGCTTCGCGAGCACATGAAACACGGGTGGTTCTATCTGGTTCCGATCTTCCTGTTGCTCTATTATCTCATCATCGAGCGGCTGTCGGTCTCGCGGTCTGCGTGGTTTACGCTGGTCGCACTCACCGCTCTCATCGCGCTCGTCTCGGCCTACAGCGAGGAGACTCGCGGGATTCTGTTCGGCTTCCTCGCGGCGATTGCAGGCGCGGAACTTCTCAGCTACGTCGTCGTCGGTGTCCCAGTCACCGGACTGCTCACCGGGGCAAGTGGCGACCCACTCTCTGTCGATGGGGCGTTCAATATCGTCGTCTCCCGCATCGGGTGGTATGCAATGCTCGCTGGCGTCGTGACACTGCTCGTCAAACCGGATGTCAGAGCCAAGTACCTCGAACTGAATCCCACCATTCAGAACACCTCTACGTCGGCCGGTGAGACGTTCGGGCACGGCCTCGGCGACAACCAACTGTTCCGTCTCGGAACCTTTGTCGTCAAATCGATGGACGATGGGGCCAGAACCGCCGTGCCGGTCGTCGTCGCCGTCGCCGCCGCCGGTATCATCCCCGGTGTCATCAGCGTTTCCGGACTGGGACCCAACCTCACGTCACTCCTGCTCGAACTGTCCGGGGGCTCCATCGTCGTGATGTTGCTCGTCACCGCCATCGCAAGCATCATCCTCGGGATGGGGATGCCGACGACGGTCACCTATATCATCCTCATCTCGATGCTCGCTACCCCGCTGGTGGAGTTTGGC
>CAZFOF010000127.1:0-938 GCA_964520265.1 uncultured Halobacteriales archaeon
TGGTCGACCGCGAGGCGCTTTCGGCAATCGACCTCGACCGCGACGCCTACGAGCGCGTCACCGGCGACCGCGAGGCGAAACTCGTCCACGCGGTCTGTCCCGAGCCTCGGGAGACAGCAAACGACCTCGCCGTGCGGATGTTCTCGCCGTTCTACGGCGTGCCCGAAGACCCGGCAACGGGGTCGGCAAACGGCTGTCTCGCAGCCTGGCTCGCCCGTCACGCCTACTTCGGCAGCGGCAGTGTCGACGTTCGCGTCGAACAGGGCTTCGAGATGGGTCGCCCGTCGATACTGCACCTGGATGCGACCGACCGCGGCGAGACGGTGGACGTCCACGTCGGCGGGCAGGTCGTCGATGTGGCGCGTGGCGAGTTGCTCTGAGCGTCGATGACGGTGGCGGTCGAGACAGAATGAAAACCCCCGACGCCGTGCCGCCGTGGATTTATGCCCGCTCGTCGCGTACTCCGGGCTGTGAACGGCCGCACGGAAGCCCTCGACACAGTGGTGTTTGGGGTGGACATCCAGAGTGGCGATGTTCGTGGGGACGCACCCTCTTACGCCCTTGCAGTGTTCGACGGCGAGATGGTCGACCGCGACGTGGTGAGTTACCGCAAGCTCCGCCGGCGCATCGACAGCGAGGTACCGGCAATCGTCGCGACGGACAACATGTACGAACTCGCCGAAAACAAGGACGCACTCGTCCACTTTCTCGGCTCGCTGCCCGACGAGACGAAACTTGTCCAGGTGACAGGGGCCGAACAGCCAGAGCCACTCTCGCGGGTGGCCTCCCGCCATGGCGTGCCCTACGGCAAAGACCCGATGCAGGAGGCAGAAGCGGCCGCCCGTCTGGCCGCAGCCAACGTCGGCCAGGAGGTCACTGCCTTCACCGACCGCACAGAGGTCAAAGTCGCCCGCGGGCGCTCGACCGGCGGCGGTGGC
>CAZFOF010000127.1:948-6521 GCA_964520265.1 uncultured Halobacteriales archaeon
GGAGTGAAGACCGCTACACGCGCCGGATTCACGGCTCGGTCAAGCGGCGGGCACGCGAAGTCGGGTCCGAACTCGACGATGCGGGACTGGAGTACGACCGTGACGTGACAGAAAAGTACGGCGGCTTCTCGAATGCCATCTTCACGGTCGAGGCACGGCCACAGGATATCCCGGTCTCCCGGGGACGACACGGGGACGTACGCGTCGAAATCGAGCGCAAGCGCCGCGACGGCATCGAGTTTCGCCCGCTCGCAAAGCGGCGCGACCACGTCGTTGTCGGCATCGATCCGGGCACGACCACTGCCGTTGCCGTCGTGGGTCTCGACGGCGAGGTTCTGGACGTGTTGAGCACGCGCACTGCCGACACCGCCGCGGTTATCGAGTGGATAATCGAACGTGGCCGGCCGGTCGTCGTCGCCGCGGACGTACGGCCGATGCCCGAAACGGTCGAGAAAATCCGGCGGAGTTTCGACGCCGCCGGCTGGGTGCCCGACCGCGACTTGCCGGTCGATACGAAAAAACACCGGACGCGGACGGAGGGGTGGGACAACGACCACGAACGCGACGCACTCGCTGCCGCGTTGCACGCGTTCGACGACCACGAAGACCAGTTCGAGCGGGTCGCGACCAAGGTTCCGCCACAACACGAGGTGGGTGAGGTCGTCGCCCGCGTCGTCGCCGGTGAGGAGTCCGTCGAGACGGTACTGGACGACCTCAGCGAGGACGACGGTGGTGACGACGAGGAGACGACCGAACACACGGAGCGGGAGCTTACCGAGGACGAAAAACAAATCAAGCGGCTGAAAGCCCGCGTCGAACGACTCGAAGGACACGTCGACGACCTCAAAGAGACCGTCGCAGACAAAGACGAGCAGTTACGCGAGTACGAGACGGAGCTTTCGGCTGCCAAACGCGAAGAGCGCAAGGAGGCCCGCAAGCGACGCGAGGTCACCCGTCTGGAGCGAGAGACCGACCGCCTGGAGCGGAAAGTCGAGGAAAAAGACGAACAAATAGATACCCTCGAAGGCAAGCTCGAACGGTTGAAGGCGCTGTGGAAACTCGACCACTCCAATTTCTCCGACGTGAGCGAGAAGCAGGCGGGGTTGGTGCCGGTGAAGGTCGTCGAGCAGTTCACCACAGACGATATCGAGGCGGCCGAGGAGAACTTTGGCCTCGCCGAGGACGACGTCATCTTGCTTCGGGATGCCAGCGGTGCGGGCAGGTCGACCGCCCAGCGACTGGCAGACGTGAATCCGAAGGTCGTCCTTAGAAATGGTGGACTCTCAGATATGGCCGACCGCGTGTTGTTCGAGCATGACATTCCCGTCGCACCTGCCGAGATGGTGTCCGTGCAGGAAGTGGACGAGTTGGCCGTTGCGCGCGAGTCGGAGGTCGAGGCGGCCATCGAGGACTGGGAAGAGCGTGCCGATGAGCGCGAGCGCGAGCGAACCGGTGAGATGGTGGATCAGTTGATATCAGAGCATCGGGCAGGCGAGGTCGAGTGACCGCCAGGGAACGAGACCTCGATGTGGAGCGGTGACGGATGGAGCCGCGGAACGGGCAGGCGAGGTCGAGTGACCGCCAGGGAACGAGACCTCGATGTGGAGCGGTGAGCCGGAGGCAAACCGCGGAACGGGCGAGGGCGACAGCGCCGACCAGAACTGATACACCAGTAGTTCTGTGTCGTGGTTCCGGACAAACATCAACTCAGTAGTGCCGCATCTACGACAATGTATGCTGAGATGTACAATTATATAGAAATACATTCGTAGTGGTAGAGTCCCAAAGTAGTGAATATCTGAATGATAACGACTCTGGTTCAAAACATTCATACGCTAACGGGATAGATAATCGAATATGACCGACACCGTCGAACCCGTCGGGAAACAGTCGGCTGAGCGTAGCGAGGTCGTGAGTGCTGTCGACACCATCGACAGTGCCGACCATCTTGTTGTCGCCGACATCACGCGAGACAACGCGTGGATTGCGATGGCGACGACAGAGACGGTGTCCGAACAAGACTGGGAGTGAGTGGTCGGCCGGCAGTCCAGCACTGCCCAGTAGTTTTGCGGCGAGAGCGATGAAAAGAGAGCGGTGGGTGTGCGGCCGGTCTTACATCATGCCGCCCATGCCACCCATCCCAAACGAGGAGAGGAGGTTTTTGACGAGTCCGAACACGACCAGCCCCAGGCCAGCGATGACGAGCGCCAGCCCGCCGGCCAGAATCAGGTTCTGCCAGGCGACGACGGCGATACCACCGAGCATACACACCACGCCGACGAGACCGGCGAGACCGAGTTTGTCGAGCATGGACTGGTGTCGCCGGCGTGTCGACTTAAACACCGGCGGTCGACACGACTGCGTGTGACTCGCTCACACGGTATCGGTGACGGGTTGGAAAGTTTAAACCCATTCGCCGGTGAACAGTTGGGCATGAGCGACAACGACGGGCGTACAGACCTGCGGATGCCCGACGACGACGAGGTGTTCGCTGTCGTGACAGACATGTTGGGGGCGAATCGCGTGAAAGTACGCTGTATGGACGGCGTCGAGCGGACGGCACGGATTCCTGGCAAGATGCAAAAACGCATCTGGATTCGCGAAGACGACGTCGTGCTAATCTCGCCGTGGGACTGGCAAGACGAGAAAGCAGACATCACGTGGCGCTACGAGAAACAGGAAGCCGACCAACTGCGCGACGAAGGACACATCCAGGGCTAAGCACCCGTCGACACGTTCCGCCGGCGAGCGTCCCGCTCAGACTCGGAACCCGATAGCGTGAGCCACCCACCTTTTGTCCGTCCATCTCGTACCCGGGTGTAGATGACAGGGGACTTTGGGCTCGTCGCCCCAGACGAGGCCGATGCACCGGGCGACGAGTGGGAGGAGATCGACTACTCCGACACCGAAGCCGACCGCGTCGCGCGCGAGCGCGACCGAGAGTTCAGCGAGTTCCGCGAACGAATCAAGGACGCAGAACAGTTCAAAGTCTCCGAGAGCGTCTTCGACGACGCTACCTACGGCGCACTGTACAAACTTGTCCAGGACGGCTACATCGACGCTTTCGGTGGCCCGATCTCGACTGGCAAGGAAGCCAACGTCTACACCGCACTCGGTGGTTCCGAAGCCAGTGAGGAACTGGGTGTCGACCGCGAGCAACGTCGTGAGGTCGCCGTCAAAATCTACCGCATCAACGCCTCCGACTTCCGCGATATGGGCGAGTACATGGAGGGCGACCCACGCTTCGAGTCGCTGGGTCACGACAAGAAATCAATCGTGATGGCGTGGGTGCGAAAGGAGTTCGCCAATCTCCGTCGCGCTCGCACGGCGGGCGTGCGAGTGCCGGTACCCATCGCCGTCGAGCGAAACGTCCTCGTCATGGAGTACATCGGCACCGACACCGGCCGCGCCAAACGACTCGGTGAGGTACACATCGAGAATCCAGCGACCGCCTACGAAGTCGTCCGTGAGTATATGTGTCGCCTCTACGACGCCGGACTCGTCCACGGCGACCTCTCGGAGTACAACATCGTCGTCGAGGATTCGGAACTGTATCTCATCGACCTCGGCCAGGCGATGACCATCCACCATCCCAACCACGAGGACTTCTTAGAGCGGGACTGTGAAAACGTCGCGAACTTCTTCGCCCGGCAGGGTGTCGACACCGACGGTGACACGCTACTCTCGTATATCTACAGCCAGACCGACCCCGATGGGACGTGAGTATGTCAAAAACTACCATGGCCCGTGTACTTTTTCCGTCTGAACATCGAAGTAGGTAATGTATGGGGTTTGGGAGCTACGACGAAACTGAACAAGACAACCAGGAGTATGATACTGACCTCGAAGACGAGGATGGGGTCAGTGCAGCAGAAAACACACACGACGGTGAGGTCGAATACGAGTTCACTGCTTCGAACGACGAACTCCTTGACCGACTCGAAGACATCAAGGAGAACACCTAGCCGTGAAGACGGGGGCCCGAGCCCTCGGCATCGCAGAGTCGTATCGCTCTGAAACCAGTACGCTCGCGGGAGCAGTCGTTCGTCCAGACCGCGTTGCCGAGTCCTTTGTTTTCGACACCTGTACTGTCGGCGGAACTGACGCCACTGCGACCTGCGAACAGTTGTTCGACAGTCTCGGTCGCGAGGATATCCAGGTCGTCATCGTCGCCGGCATCGCTCCCGCCTGGTACAACATCGTCGACCTGCACCAACTCGAGAGTGCGACCGACTGCCCAGTTCTCTCCGTCTCCTTCGAGGAGAGTGCAGGGCTGGGCGACGACATCCGTGAGGCGTTCGACACCAACGGTGCGACCCGTCGGCTGGCGACGTACCACGCCCAGCCAGACCGACAGCCGGTTACCGTCAACGACGAGCAGGTGTTCGTCCGGAGCGTGGGAACCGACGACGCTCCCGATATCGTTCGGACGTTCACGCCCGAGGGTGGCAGGCCGGAACCGCTCCGCGTCGCTCGCACGGCTGCCCGCGCGGCGGAGTCGTTTCGCGCTCGCATCGACGAGGGGAGAGAGTAGCTTCTTTGTCCCGTCGGCGTCTGCCTCGGGTATGAACGATAGCGGGACGGTAGACGACTGCATGGACGGGCTCTGTGTCAGTGGGTGTGAGCGGTGCTCAGACCTCGTCGAATCGCGGCGTCGCATCGTCGACGGCGTCGGCCCGGCGGATGCAGACCTCCTGTTCGTCGGCGAGGCACCCGGTGCCAACGAAGACAGGGAGGGCGAACCCTTCGTCGGGCGGAGCGGCGACGTACTCGACGAAGGCCTCCGTGAGGCCGGACTGGCCCGTGCCGACGTGCGCATCACGAACTGCGTGCGGTGTCGCCCGCCGGACAACCGTGACCCACACGTCGAGGAACTCGACAACTGCCGGGGGTACCTGTCCGCGGAGATTCAGCGAGTCGACCCGGAACTGCTGGTCACACTCGGGAAGGTACCTGCCGAACACTTGCTCGGGCGGGACGTGGCCGTCACTGCCGAGGCCGGTGACATCGTCGACTGTGACATCGACGGCGCGCGCTACCGACTGCTCCTCTCTGTCCATCCGGCGGCGACGCTGTACGACCCGAGTCAGCAGGAGACGTTTGCGACAGTCCTCGAACAGGCTGGAGCGGTCGCCGGCGACGGTGGTCAGTCGACGTTCGGTGACTTCTAGGACGAACACGTCCACGGCGGGGTGAAACCTCGACAGTGCGCCCGGCAGTACCTGTCCGAAAGCGAACGCACTTACCCCACCCGTTCGTATGCGCGCTCATGAGTACGACGCGGCAGACGGCCGCAGACGTGGTCGTCGTCGACTACGGGCTGGGCAATCTCCGGAGTGTCACCCGCGGACTCGAACGCGCAGATGCCGCGGTGGAACTGTCCTCCGACCCGGCGACGCTCGGTGAGGCCGACGGCATCGTGCTACCGGGCGTGGGTGCCTTCAGCGAAGGGATGGAAAACGCCGGGCCGTTCCGCGACGCGCTGGTCGAGGAGGCAGCAAGCGGGACGCCGCTGTTTGGCATCTGTCTCGGGATGCAGATGCTGTTGACCACGAGCGAGGAGGCCGACCACG
>CAZFOF010000128.1:0-6459 GCA_964520265.1 uncultured Halobacteriales archaeon
GGAACATTCCGATACAGGTGTCGCGGTCGTACTCGATTCGCATACCCTTGATTGGGCAGTCAGCGGCTAAAAGATGTAGGACTGCGCCAGTGAACCAACGTTTAAACCCGACCACGACCCACCAGGGAGTAATGGACGTTGTGGACATTCCGGGCGTGCCCGAGTGGGTGCCCGAGCACCTGCAAGCAGACGGTGTCGAGGAACTCTACCCGCCACAGGCGGCGGCCGTCGACGCCGGCATCACGCAGGGTGAGAGTCTCGTCGCTTCGATTCCCACCGCCAGCGGCAAGACGCTCATCGCGACGCTGGCGATGCTCGCCAGCATCAAACGGGGCGGGAAAGCACTCTATATCGTTCCGCTCCGGGCGCTGGCAAGTGAAAAGCAAGCCGAGTTCGAGACGTTCGAACAGTACGGTGTCGACGTCGGCGTCTCGACGGGCAACTACGAATCCGAGGGTGGCTGGCTGGCCGAGAAGGATATCGTTGTCGCCACCAGCGAGAAGGTCGATTCCCTCGTGCGAAACGATGCGCCGTGGCTCGATGAACTCTCCTGTGTCGTCGCTGACGAGGTGCACCTGGTCGACGACAGTGAGCGCGGCCCGACGCTCGAAGTGACGCTTGCGAAACTTCGCTCGCTGAACGCCAGCCTCCAGACCGTTGCGCTCTCGGCGACCATCGGCAACGCCGACGAACTGGCCGACTGGCTGGATGCCGCTCTCGTCGACTCCGACTGGCGGCCAATCGACTTACAGAAGGGTGTCCACTACGGCGACGCCTTGCACCTCGAAGACGGAACCCAGTCTCGCGTTTCGGTTCGAAACAGCGAAGACCAGACCGCCGCTGTCGTCCGTGACACGCTCGAAGACGATGGGTCGTCGCTGGCGTTCGTCAACTCCCGGCGCAACGCCGAGGCTGCAGCACGTCGACTCACTGCGACGACGGAGGGGTTTCTCTCCGGCGACGAACGCGACCAACTGGCCGAGATTGCTGACGAGATACGTGACGTGAGCGACACAGAGACCAGTGACGACCTCGCCGATGCCGTCGAGGCCGGCGCGGCCTTTCACCACGCTGGACTCGCCCGCGACCACCGCTCGCTCGTCGAGGAGGCGTTCCGCGACCGCTTGCTCAAGGTCGTCTCTGCAACACCGACACTCGCTGCGGGGGTGAATACGCCGAGTCGACGCGTCGTCGTGCGCGACTGGCGGCGCTACGACGGCACCGCGGGCGGGATGCAACCGCTCTCCGTGCTCGAAGTCCACCAGATGATGGGTCGTGCCGGACGACCCGGACTCGACCCCTACGGCGAGGCCATTCTCGTCGCCGCCAGCCACGACGAATTAGACGAACTGTTCGAACGCTATGTGTGGGCCGACCCCGAACCCGTCGAGTCCAAACTCGCCGCCGAACCCGCGTTGCGGACACACATCCTCGCTACCGTCGCCTCCGGCTTTGCCCGCTCACGGGAGGGACTGCTCGACTTCCTCGATGGGACACTGTACGCCGCACAGACTGCCGACCCTGCCAGGCTGGAGACGGTCACTGACACCGTCCTCACCTACCTGGAGCGAAACGGATTCCTTGAGCGAACGAGCGACTCCGGCGAGGAGCTCTCGGCGACGAACCTCGGTCACACTGTCTCGCGGTTGTATCTCGACCCCATGAGCGCCGCAGAGATTATCGACGGGCTTCGCGCCGCAGACCGCACCACCGGAGAAACGACTTCTTCCGACGACGCCGCCGAGACGCCGGAGGATGTGCCGGGCTTTCAGTCGGCCAGTGACCTCCGCGAGACGCAGACTGCGACTGACGGCCCGCCCGAACTGACGGCGCTGGGTCTGTATCACCTCGTTGCCCGGACGCCGGATATGTACGAACTGTACCTTCGCTCGGGCGACGAGGAGACGTACACGGAAATTGCCTACGAGCGAGAAAAAGAGTTGCTGGGTCGTGCACCCTCCGAGTACGAAGACCGATTCGAGGACTGGCTCTCGGCGCTGAAGACCGCACGCCTGCTCGAAGACTGGGCGAGCGAACTCGAGGAAGATACGATAACCGACCGCTACGGCGTCGGGCCGGGCGACATCCGCGGGAAAGTCGACACCGCACAGTGGCTTCTGGGTGCCGCCGAATCGCTGGTGAGCGAACTCGACATGGACGTCGCGCCCGCGATTCGCAAGGCTCGCACGCGTGTCGAACACGGTGTCCGGAGCGAACTGGTCGACCTCGCAGGCGTTCGCGGTGTCGGCCGCAAGCGCGCCCGTCGCCTGTTCGATGCCGGCATCGAGACACGGGCCGATCTCCGTGATGCCGACAAGTCCGTCGTGCTCGCTGCACTCCGCGGTCGTTCACAGACCGCAGAGACAATCCTCGAAAACGCTGGTCATCGGAACCCCTCGATGGACGGTATCTCACCGTCGGACGACGTTTCCCTCGAAGAAACAAACACACAGAGTACAGCCGACGACAGTGAAACCGACGACGACCAGGCGAACCTGGGTGATTTCTGATGCGGCTGGTCGAGGGTGAGGCGACTGTCTCGGATGTCGACGACTTCGTCGCACGGCTTGGCGCTCTCGGCGACGAGTACGACGTCACCGCACAGGCCTTTGACGCCCGCTACGTCGTGGGGCGACGACACATCGAGCGGGCAGTTACGCTCGCCGACCGGGCAATCGACCGCGGTGAAGCAATTGCCCGCTCTGGTGCGGTCGAGATTCTGCTGTTTGCGGCCGGCCGCAGACAGATTCAGCGCGCGATGGAGATGGGCCTCGACGAGGGCACGACACCGACAGTTATCCTGCTCGACGGCGACGACGCGGCCGACGAATCGGCTGCAGCGACCGCCACAATGGAGTTACTCGACCCCGCAGAGACACTCGAAGACTTCGATCGCACGCGCGTGATGGACTTTTTCGATATCACGGAGACCGAACTGGCAGCGACCGACGGAACAGTTGCCGACCTCGTCTGCGAGCGCGTCGCCTTGCTCGTCGTCGAACGATGACGGCGCTGACCGACCCGCTCTCGATTGGTGGCTGTGAGATTCCGAACAGACTCTATCGGGCACCGCTGCTCGAATGTGCGGGTAACGGATCTGACGCCGTCGACACGCTGATTGCCGAACTCGAACCGACTGCTGCTGCAGGCGCGGGACTCATCTTTCAGGGTGCGAGCATCGTCACTCCAGAGGGTGGCTGTGCCGCACCGAATATGACACGCGTACACGACCCGGCGTTTGTCGGAGGGCTCTCGCGGTTGACAGAGACGATTCACGACCACGGGAGTCGCATCTTCCTCCAGTTGGCACACGGTGGGTTGCGCAGTCTCGACCTCTGGCACGCCGGCCACCGCGAGCGAACCGGACAGGTTCGCCAGCTCGCCGTCTCTCGCCCGCCGTGGCAGCTTCGTCTGGCTGACCGCCTCGGGTTCATCAACCTGGAGCCGGACGTGCTCTCGACCGCGGAGGTGTACGACATCGCGGAAGCCTTCGGCCGGGCGGCGGGCTATGCCGTCGATGCGGGCTACGACGGTATCCACCTCTCTGCGGCGAACATGAGTCTCATCCAGCAGTTCCTCTCGCCGTACTACAATCGTCGCGACGACGAGTTTGCCGACGGCGTCGAGTTCCTCCTCGCTATCAAGCGGTCGATTCGTGACCACGCTGGTGACGTGCCGCTGGTGACGAAAGTGCCCGCAGAGACGGCTGCTCCGCCGTTTGTCAGACGCCATCTCACGCGTGGCGACGCTATCGACATCGCGACGCGGCTGGCGGCCGGCGGCTTCGATGCGCTCGTTCCGGTCTCTGTCTCTGTCTACTGGGATATGAGCATCGTCCGCGGTGAGTTCCCCGAGCGAGCCTGGGGTGCCGACTCACTGCAGGCTGACTACGCCGCGGCGTTTGGGGGCCGTCTCCGTGCTCGGGCAGTCGAGGCCGCCAACCGACTGGAGGGGCTGTGGTATCCCCGCGAGCCGGGATGGAACGCCGACCTCTGTCGGGCCGTCCGGGCAGCGGTCGACGTGCCGGTGCTCTGTGAAGGTGGTCTTCGTGAGCGCTCTCACTGCCAGCGGTTGCTTGGCAACGGTCAGGCCCGTCCGGCGTGTGAGATGGTCGGGATGGGACGCCCGTTCTATGCCGAACCACGGCTCCCGGCGCGGCTGCTCGCAGGCGGTGAACGCGTACTCTGTGAGAGTTGCAACAACTGTACGGTGCCGCAGGTGACTGGCGAACCGGGCCGGTGTCGGACACCGAGTGTCGTCCGCGAACAGGCACGGCTGGCGCGAGACGGAGCGTACGAAGACGAACTAGAATAGAGTCGAGTGGGTCAGAAGAGAATCGGTTACTCTTGGAGCGCTTCGGGGAGTTCGTCGACCATGATGACGGCTTCGCCGTCGATTGCAACGTCGTCGCCGTTGACGATGCGGGTGCTGAGGCGGAACTGGTTGTTTCCGAGGTTTTCGACAATTTCACACTCGGCCGTCACGCGGTCGTCGATGCGAACTGGGCCGTGGAACTCCAGATCCTGGGAGAGATAGATGACCATTCCGGGGACGCGTGCGAGCGCCGCGCTGATGAGACCGCTGACGAGCGTCCCGTGGGCGATACGCCCGCGGAACCGGGTCTCACCGGCGAAATCGTCGTCGAGATGGAGTGGGTTCGTGTCACCGCTGGACGCCGCGAACCGCTTTACGTCGCCGTCAGTGATCGTCTTGGTAAACTCGAACCTGTCACCGACGCTGAGTTCGTCACGATTCTCAGCGGTGAGAGAGGTGTGCCACTCCGGCAGGTCTTCGTCGGGCGCGATACGCTCCGTCGGCGCAGCGACAGCGCCGTCCTGTTCATCGGACTCGACACCAAATGCAGCGAAGGCAGCCCGATTGGCGGCGACGACGCTTTCGAATACGTGCGATGAAGTTTCCGTCCACGTGTCCAACAGTGCGCTACGATCCGATTCAGAACTCATCGACATCACCTAAGGAGACATCGACTATATAAATGTGGGGATTATTGGCTAGCGATGGTGTAACGTGGCGCACACGTGCGTCTCCGTTTTTCCCCGGCTGCCCCAACCCGTCGGTTCGCCCCCGACAGACGAACCCATCTCTGCTGATCGATTGTGCCATGTCCTTCAGTTCAGGGCCGACCCACTTAATGGTATTGGATGGTATTAGATGGTAATCAGCGTAAGACTTATGCAAGCAGCCCGAATAGGTAGTGTTGACCGATGTCTGACGAGACCGACGGGCCGATGTGGCCTCCCGCAATGTTCGAAGCTTTCCAGGAGACGAGTGAGCAGGCAGTGGAGCAACAGCAGCAGATGCTCCAGCAGATGCTTGGTGGGGGAATGTCTGGGATGGACATGAACCAAATCAGCGCCATGACCCAGACGGCGACGTTCAAGACTCGTGTCCAGAGTGGGGGTCGCATCAGTATCCCGGATGCCGAGCGTGAAGCGCTCGACATCGAAGAGGGGGATATCGTCCAGACGGTCGTTGTCCCGGTCAAACGCAACAGGAGTGACTAACTATGGTAGACTACAGTACACCCATCACCACGACGTTCGAAATGCAGCGCAAATCCATCGAGCAGAGTCAGCAGGCTCTCACCCAGACAGTCGAGATGCAACAGCAGATGACCTCGGCGATGGTCGATGGTATGGAGAGTACGGAGTCGGCTCAGCGCCGAACCGTCGAACTCCTGCAGGACAGCATCCACCAGACCCTGGACGCACTCGAAGCCAACGTCCCCGGCAGCGACGCCGGCACCGAGGACATCCGCGCTGCTGTCGACGAGCAGTTCGACCTCTTGCTCGAAAACCACGCAGAGGCCTTCGAAATCGTCACCGAGGAACTCGACGACGGCGTCGCCACCTACGACGAGATGACCGGTGACTACCTCGATGCCCTCGAAGAACAGATCGAAGTGCTGCTGGAAGCCCACGAAGAGATGGAGACCCAGTCAGTCGAAGCCGTCGAAGAGCTGGGCGAGCAGGTCGACGAAGTGCAGACCCAACTCGAAGAAGTGCAGTCGCAGATGCAAGACCAGATGCAGGACGTTTCCGAGCAGGCCGTCGAAGCAGTCGAGGCGTAAACCTTCGGAATTTTTTATTCTCTACACGTTCGAGGATACTACGATGAGCGATTCAAACCAAATACAAGACGATTGGAACGAGATGGTAGAGCAGATGAACAACGGGGTTGCCGAATCAGTCGAACAGAACATGGAAGCCCAGGCTGCATTCCTTGAGTCCTGGGGCGACGCGTTCGACAACTCCGTCCCCGAAGAAGACGCTCTCGAGGACGGAATGGAAGGCTACAGTCGGGCTTACGAGGTCTGGATGGACGCGGCCAACCAGATGTTCGAGAAGACCACCGACGCCGCAGAAGGTGAAGATGTCGAGGCCACGGAGTTCCGCGACATCTGGCTGCAGTCGGCCAACGAAGCCTTCAAGGAAGTCA
>CAZFOF010000129.1:0-6447 GCA_964520265.1 uncultured Halobacteriales archaeon
CATCGCCCCAGAGTTCGTTCTGGGTCTCGCCGCCGAACTTCTCGGGGGCGGTGGCGTACTCGGAGGCGACCTCGCCGATGACCTCGGCTTGCTCCGGTGTGAGGTAGCCACCCGGGACTTTCGTCCGCATCATGATGTACCCCCGCTGGACGCCGTGGGTGTACATCCCGGTCCACTTCATCCGTTCCCAAACGCCTTCGCCTTCGCGTTCTTCGATTTCGTCGAAGGAGAGACCCTCCTCGGCGAACTCCTCGACAAGTTCGATCATTTCGAGTGGGTGCTTCTCCTCTTTCCACTCTTCGACCGTGTTCATAGTGACCTCCAGGGACTGCGCAGGTGTGCTGGTGACATCTATCGCTCGTACAGTCTACTGGTCGTCCACCTCCTTTATCGCCGTTGTCTCGGAGAAAACCGCCACCCTTCGCTTTTCGCGGAGGATGTTTCCGGTTTTCTCGCGGGCACAAACTCACGAGACAGCCTATCAAGGAAGTGCAGTCTGTCGATTCCCGGAACCAACTGCTGACCCCCGAACACGTTCGTGCACCAGGTAGCGGCCAATATGTCCGGTATGCTCAACGGCGGGGCAAAGTCGGGTGAGCGAACACGTGGCACGTATCACTCGGGGAGGTCGTCCGGGGACAGCGGCGTCGCCTGCTCCCAGTACTCTGCGTGGAGTGTCTCGCCCCACTCGCGGACGGTAGCGTCGGCGGTGTCGAGCGATGCACGGACGATGCCCTCCTCGTTGCGCAAGAGAAGATGCGTCCGCGTGTCGGTTATCTCGACGGCAGCGGGAATTTCTCGGTCAGTCACGCGAATCTCCGCGCTCTCGCGTGTGAGAATGTCGGCGAGCAACTCACAGAGGTCAGGCGTGTCAGTCAGTGCCGCGATGGCGTCAGCACCGAAGACGCCACGCGCCGTCAGACGCCCGTCGGCGGTTCGGTCGTGGATGAGACGGAGTTTCTGCTCGTTGAAGGCGTGTGAGAGCAACAGTGCCCGGTCTGTCTCCCCCAGCAGGTCGAGCATCCGCTGGATTGGCGCGTTCGGTCGCGTCTGTGTCGGCGGTGTAATTGTCGCGTCGGCAAAATGTGTCAGGTCGACGTCGATAGCGTCGGTCGGGAGCCATTCGACGACCGACCGCAGCGTCGTCTCCGTCGCCAGTCGGTCGCGCAGGTCGGTGATTCCTGTCGCAACCAGTTCGCCAGTCGCAGTCGCCCGGTATCTATCACCGTGCTGTTCGACCCACGAACGGTCTGAGAGGTCACCGAGAATCCGACCGAGCGTCGGCTGTGAGACATCCAGCGCCGTGGCGAGTTCCTGTCGCGTGTGTGGCTTCTCTGCGAGTGCCGACAGCACCGCTATCCGATTGGGTGAGCGGGCGAGAAACTCGATTTCCGCCAGCGGTTCCGGGTCGGCCATACTCGCCTTTCACAAGGCCGGGCCAAGTCGGTTTCGTCTCCCGAAACGCGTTCACACCGTGAAGGTGCGACCACTGCTGGTCGACTTTCATACAGTGAAATTTTTACTGAAATAATATTAGTGGCTCGGGCTCCACGTAGTAGATACGATGGAGAAGATTCACCTGCGAGACGATTCGGCAGTTGGAGAGAGAAACTGATGGGGATGCTGAGTGCCTTTACGAGTGCAGTCGGCCCGATTCTGGGCGTTGCAGTCGTGGGCTACGTTCTGGCCGTTGCGACCGATATCGACGTCGAGCCGCTGAACACCGCCGGGCTGTACGTCCTGTTGCCGGCGCTTGCCTTTCATAGCATCCTCACCACGACGCTGGGAGGTGGCGAAGTGCTCAAACTGGCCATCGGCGTCGTCGCCTACGCCGTCGTGATGATCGGCGTGGCGTGGGCCGTGGGAAAAGCCGTCGGCGAATCCGGCGCACTCCTGGGTGCGTTGATGCTTGCGGCCGCCTTCCCGAACTCCGGGTTCGTCGGCATTCCACTCTCCGAGTTTGCCTTCGGCGAAGTCGGACGGACGACGGCAGTGCTGTATCTCACCGTCCAGAGTCTCGTCGTCTACACGCTGGGCGTCTACATCGCCTCGGGCGGTGCCGGGCGCAACGCGATGGAAGCACTCACGGAAATCTTTCGCCTGCCACTCATCTACGCCGTCGGCCTCGCCGTCGTCATGCGAGCAACCGGGCTGGTGCCAGCACCGGACAGTGCATTGCTGGATACGGTCGGTCTCGTCGGCGAGGCCTCCATCCCCGTGATGTTGCTCGTCCTCGGTATCCAGCTCGCACGGACGGACGTGACCGCGATTACCCGGTCGGTCGCACCGTCAGCACTGAAACTCGCCGCCGCGCCCGTCGCCGCCGTCGGTATCGCCATGGCGCTTGGCTTTGCCGACCCGACGGTCGCACGCGTGTTCGTCCTCGAATCCGCAGCCCCGGCGGCGGTGACGCCGCTCGCACTGACTATCGAGTACGCAGAAGACGTCGCGCCCGGCGAGATATCCGCGCCGGAGTATCTCAGCACGACGATTTTCGTCACCACCGTCGCGAGCGTCGGCGTGTTGACGGTGCTGGTCGCGACGCTACAGGCTGGGCTCGTCCTCTAAAAAGGGACGGGCTACTCGTCGCCGAGCAGCACGTCGACGATCTGTTCGGGGTCGAACCGCTCGATGTCGTCGTAGTCCTGGCCGGTGCCGAGGAAGAGTATCGGCTTTCCGGTGACGTGTGCAATCGAGATTGCGGCACCGCCTTGCTGGTCGGCGTCGGCTTTGGTCAACACCGCGCCGTCGATTTCGGCGGCATCGTTGAACTCCCGTGCCCGATTGACGGCGTCCTGCCCGGCAACTGCCTCGTCGACGAACAGCGTCATGTCGGGGTCGATGACACGGTCGATTTTCGAGAGTTGATCCATCAGCCCGTCGCTGGTGTGGAGTCGGCCGGCCGTATCGCCCAGCACCACGTCCACGTCGTTTGCCTCGGCGTACTCCACGGCGTCGTAGATGACCGCCGCAGGGTCTGAGCCCTGTTCGTGGGAGATTATCTTCTTGCCGAGGTTGTCGGCGTGCTGTTCGAGTTGCTCGTTTGCGCCGGCACGGTAGGTGTCGCCGTTTGCCAGCACCGTCGAGTACCCCTTCGTCTCGAGGTACGCCGAGAGTTTCGCGATGGTCGTCGTCTTCCCGACGCCGTTGACGCCGGTGAAGATAATCGTGACCGGTTTCTCGGCGGTCTCGATGCGCTCTTCGAAGTCGAACTGGCCGACGCGTATCACGTCGTACAGCGCCTCGCGAAGCGCGTCGCGAACCATATTGCCCGTACTCGACAGGCGTCGGCGTGTCTCACCGACCAGGTTCTCCTCGACACCTTCCAGAATCTCGCCGGCGACGCTCATCTCCACGTCGCTTCCCAACAGCGCAAACTCCAGTTCGTCCAGGTGTGACTGCAGGTCGTCCTCGTCGATGACCGTCTTGCCCGAGGCGAACAGTTTCGCCTTCTCCGTGAGACTCCGATCCGAGTCGTCGTCCTCCGCAGCGTCGCTGTCTGTTTCGCTCGGGTCGTCTGCCTCGGCAGAATCGTCTGCTTCGACTGTCTCACTGTCAACAGTCTCCGACGCCTGCTGTGCCGGCGGAGCCTCGCTGGCCTCGCCAGTCGCTGGGCCAGCAGTCGCCGCCTCGGCTTCGGCGGCCTCCTCGAGTTCAGTAGCTTCCTCAGTCTCGGGAGCGTCAGTCGCGTCCTCGGCGTCGGCCGCTTCGTCGGCTTCAGCCTCTTCGACCTCAGCTTCCTCTTCGACGTCGCTGGTGAAGCTGTTGAGTTTGCTCTTCAGTCCGTCGAACATCGCCTACTCTTCTTGCTGCTCTTGTTGCATCTGCTGGAGCTGCTGTTGTTGCATCTGCTGGGCACGCTCCTCCAGCTTCTCACTCTCGGTTTCGAGTTCGGTAATCTCCGAGCGGAGGTCCTCGATACGGTCGTCGAGAGTGTCCTGTTTGGTCTCCAGCGTATCGATAGCGCCGTCCTGTTCGCGCTCTGCAGAGTAGCCGCCGCCGAGGCTGACGACAATCTCGTCGATGTCCTGGATTTCGGCACGAACGTAGGCGTCGCCGCCGAGCGGCACCTGAACGGTCGAATCGGATTCGAGTTCGTTGATTGCCTCGATTGCCTCGTTGATGTCCTGTTTTTCGCCCTGGAGTCGTTCGATTTCGCCTTCGATGGCTTCCTGCTGCTCTTCGATTTCTTCGATTTGCTGTGCGATTTCCTGCATTTGAGGATTCCCACCGCCCATGCTCATGCGCCGACCTCCTCGATTTCGACCTGAGCGCGCTTCAGACCGTGTTTCGAGCCGAATTCAGCGTACGTGTGCTCGACTGCGACATCCTCGTTTTCTGCTTCGATATCTTTCTCGAAGCTCTGCCAGCCATCGCGGGCTTGCCACCGACCGCTAACCGTGTATTCGCTCATACCAATCGGTGGGAGACGACGCGGGAAGAATCTTCCTATACTCCCAGTCCCCTCGGCAACGAGAAAAAGCAAAACCTCAGGCGTAGCCGAGTGCGGAGTCGATGCGGCCCAGTTCCGGGCCGCTCGTGTCCGATCCGACGATGTAGCCGTCGTCGTTGGCGATAAGCCCCGACCCGACGAGCGGTGCGCCGTAGTTGATGGTGCCGATATCGGCGGGCACCTCGAGAACCGCTTCGAGTTCGTCGAGTTCGCTGTCGGTGCTTTTGGGGTGACAGAGGACGCCCTGGTTCGTGGCGACGGCTGCCGTGCCGACGGTCTGGACGCCTGCGAGGTCGCCCCGCCTGACGGGGACGTCGAGTCCGTCCTCGACGGCCTTGACCGCCTCGCGTGGGAGGTCAGGGTGGACGTAGGCACCGTAGTCGTTTGCGAGCACGACGTTCCCGGCAGCGTTGATTCGGCCGGGGAGTTCTGTGACTGGCACGTCGACGGCCTCGCCGATGCGGGTACGCTCGCGGTCAGAAATCCGGGCGGTCACGATGAGGCCGTTGCTGTTGCCGGTCGCGAGCGCACCGACCGTCCCCGAGCCACCGATGGTGGTGGGGACGACAGGTACCGCGAGTTCCTCGCCGCAGTCGGTTCGAAGTGCGTCGTCGACATCGGGCCGGACGAGCAGACACTCGGGTGTCGCCCGGGCGAAGACGCCAACGTAAGACGAACCGGAGAAGGCCGCGCGAAGCAAATTTACTCGGCCGGTTCCGCTTCGACGATGCGGTCGCCCTCTTCCTCGAAGCGGGCGGCACGCACGCGAAGTTTACTCGGCGGGTTGTTCCGGCCCCCTGACCAGACCGCCTCGTTGATCGATGGGTCGAGTCGAACAGCGTCCTCCTCGACGGAGAAATGCTGTGCGAGGTGCTCGCGGACGAGGCGCATCGCCACGTCGGCGGCTTCCGTGTTCGACGACTGCTTTGCCTCTCGCAGTGGAACGGTGATAATCCGTTCCTCGAAGTCGCCAGCGCTCATTCGTCTGTGTCACTCCGCCGCCACTGTCGACGCTTCGGATTGCGCTGTACATCCCGGTCGGTCTTGAGGATGACCCACGCCGGAACGCGATTGTTCTGTCGCTCCAGTTTACCCAGCCGCTTCTTCTTGGCCTTCGATTTCTTACCCATAGTACGCTCGTCTTTCCCGTCGGCGCTTAAATGTGTGTTCTTTTGCCCGGAGCAACCCGCCGTCTCCCGGTCATGCCGGCAAATATCAACGCTGAAAACGACTCTGCTCGCCAGGGTGACGCGAGCCGTGGGTTATCACGCCTGATAATTTACCCGACGGGAACTAAATACTCCAGCCCGAAGGCTCACATATGAACCGGCGCTCGTTCCTGTCGACACTTGCCGCGGGGTCGGTGGTTGCTACCGGCGGCTGTATCGGCGGCGGGCGTGTGGTACTCGAACGGAACAAAACCGTCTCCGTACAGCCGGGAATGGGGTGGTGGGTGAAGCTTCCGAGCGTCGGTGGAAACGGGGCGCTCTCGTTTGTCACACGAGCCTCACAGCCGTTCGATGTCTACTACTTTACCGACGCGACGGGGTTCGAGCACTATGAGACGTACGTCAAAGGTGGCGAGCCAGCGGAGATGCCACCGGGCCACAAGAAACTCAGCCAGGCAGCCGTCGAACGCGACGGCGACTACGGCGTCAAAGAACCAGAAGACGGCGGCCGGTACAGCATCTCGACAGAAGGTGACCACTACTTCGTCGTCGACCACTCGAACTACGGGTCTGGCGTTCCCGTCGACGAATACGGCGAGGCGCTGAGTGTCTTCGTCGACCTGAAAGTCATTAAAGAGCAATCACCAATCTGAACAGCGAGCGCGAGGAAATCGCAGACGACGCCGCAGACTGCCTCGCACGACTGGAGACGTTGGACGTCATCGACATTGCAGACGGAGAAGTGTTCCCCGACGAGAACTTCTTGCGGTACTGATACTCCCGGCTATACGTACGTGAACAGATTTGGCACAACGGGGTGCCAAA
>CAZFOF010000130.1:0-3763 GCA_964520265.1 uncultured Halobacteriales archaeon
AGGACGAGCGTCACGTCGTCGTCCATCTTCGCCACGGCGTCGATGAGTACGTCGAGTCGCTTTTCGTGACCGTGCCGGCCGGTGTAGCCCACGAGTGGGCCCGACGGCAGGTCATAGCGCGCTCGGAAATCGCTGGACGAAGGACGGAAAAACTCCGTATCCACGCCGTTTGGGACGACCGCTGTCTCCGTCGAGACACCGATGGTCTCGCTGACGTGCCGGCCAGTTTCGGCGCTCGGGACGACGACGACTTCGGCACTATCCAGAAACACCCGCTCGTACACCGATGCAAACCGACGGATTACCTTCTCGATGGTGCCGTTGACGGAAAGATACTCCGCGTACTCCGCAGAGGGCGTGTGATAGGACGCGACCAGGGGCACGTCGAGGTCACGCGCCAGTCGCCAGCCGCCGAGACCGATGGCAAACGGGGTGTGCGAGTGAACGATGTCCACCCGCCTGATGGCGTCTGGCACCTGTGGCAGTCCGATTCGAAACCCCTCGTAGAACGGGAACGCGATGCTGCCGACCGGGTGTTCGCCCGTCTGAGGGGCGTGGTCACTGTTTGGATACACCACGTCCATCCGGCCGCCGCGTCGTTCCCACCGGTCGCGCCAGGTCTTGACAGTGTAGGTGACGCCGTTTACTGTCGGGAGGTAGGTGTCGGTGAAGGCGGCGACCCGTGGGAGCCTCATCGGCCGCGAGTCGTCCACGAAGCGACTAATCAGTTGTTATTGTCGACGGCAGCGTCAGTCGATGACGCGCTCGGGTTCGCCGTCGAAGACGGCGTTGTAGACGGTCGCCAGTTCCGTGGCGACACGGTCGAGGCTGTGCTCTCGGGCCGTCTCACGGGCGTTCTCGCCCAGACGCTCGCGAAGCGTGGGGTTGGCCGCGAGACGCTCCAGTGCGTCGCGGAACTCCTCGAAATCAGAACAGAGCAGACAGTCCTCGCCGTCCGTGTAGAACTCCCGGAAGACGGGGATGTCACGCAACACGACGGCCTTGCCACAGGCCATCGCTTCCAGCACCGCGATACCCTGATTTTCTGCCTTCGTCGGAAAGAGATACACGTCACCAGCGCCGTAGGCTCCACGGATGTCGTCGACCCAGCCGGTGAAAGTGACGTTCTCGGGTGGGTTCTGCGTCCACTCGCGAACAGTCCGGGACGCCTGCGGGCCGGTGTCGTAGGGGCCAAACCACGCAAAGTCGTAGTCCGTCGCTTCAGCCAGTTCACAGAACGTGGTCAGTCCCTTGCGCTCGAAGACGTTGCCGACGGCGAAGACGGTCATTCCCGCCAGGTCGTACTCCTCGCGGTACTGCTCTCGAAACTGCTCGAAGCCGTCGAGTGCGTCGATGTCGACCCCGTTGGTGATGGGACGAATCGGCGCGTCGACGGGATAGTCTTCGAGAACGCGTTTCGTGTACTTGCTGGGGCACAACACGAGGTCGGCCTGTGAGTAGAACCACCGGAGATACCGACCGAGCGGCCGAGCGAGGTAGTTCGACCCGCGGAAACTCTCGGCGAAATCCTCGCGGGTGACGTGAGAGTGCAACACGAGCGGGATGTCCTCGCGGTTCGCACGCCGGGCGACGCTGACGCTGCCCGGGCCAATCATGTTGCAGTGAGCGAGGTCGAACTCACGAAAGAAGCCGGTGCCGACGGCGGCGTTTGCCAAAGCCCAGAGCGGGTGGCCGTCGCGCCACGGCGACTCGACGACGTCGACGTTGGTCATGTCGAGTGCCTGTCGCTGGTGGTCGACAGACGTCCCGATGCCGCTGCGGTCGAGACGGTCGCCCAGTTCGAGGTAGTGGAGGACGCGCACGGCCGAGCAATCGCCAGGGCGGGGCAAAACGATACCGGATATCGACGGCGAGCGGAACCTATACCCACCGGCGGTTCCCAGTCACTGGCGTGACCATCGCCGAGGAACGCATCGCCCGTCTGCAGGAACTGGCACGAGAAGCGACTGCCAGCAACGAACCCGACCGGGCGCGTCGGTACGTGCGCCGTGCACGCCGTCTCGCCGAACGGAACCGTCTGTCACTCCCCCGTGAGTTTCGCCGGTTCACCTGTGAGAGTTGTGACGTGTATCTCCGCCCCGGACGAAACGCCCGCGTCCGTCTGCAAGACGGCCACGTCGTGATAACCTGTGACTGCGGGCAGCAGCACCGGTATCCCTACCGCGACGGCGGCTAAGCACCGAGATGCCAAGGAGTGAGACTTAACTTATCAGAGCAGGTAAGACGTTCTCATGACCGATGCAGAGCAGACGAGAGAGATTCACGACCTCGACGTGACAGTTTGGGTCGGGAAACACGGCGTCGACGCGGTGACAGACGAATTACACGACCAGTTGGGTGACCGGCAGTTAGTGAAAGTGAAGTTCCTCCGGGCAGCACGGGGCGGCACCGACACTGAAACCCTCGCCGAGGGGTTGGCAGAATCGGTCGATGCTGAGGTGATTCAGGTTCGAGGGCACACAGCGGTGTTCGAACGATGAGCATGGTCGTGCTGCAGAACTCACCGCCGGTCGCCGACTTTCTCGCCGATCAGGGGGTTCCCTACGCAGACCCGCTGGGACAGGCACTGACGTTCCTCATTGCGGCCATCGTACTCACGTATCTTGGCCGCGTTGTCGTCGGCGGAATCGTCAACCGCATCCTCAACGCGCGTGGGCTCGACCAGCACGCCAAAAAGCCGCTCCAGAAACTCACACGCATTGGCATCCTCTTTGCCGCTGTTGCACTCTCCTTCGGTGCGGCCGGCTTCGGCGATTTTCTCAGTGCACTTGCGACCATCGCCGCCGCGGCGACACTGGCTATCGGGTTCGCACTCCAGGACGTCATCAAAAACTTCGTCGCCGGCATCTTCATCTTCACCGACAAACCGTTCCGCATCGGTGACTGGATCGAGTGGGACGACAGTTCCGGCGTCGTCGAGGATATCAGTCTCCGCGTGACTCGCGTGCGTACCTTCGACAACGAACTGCTGACGGTTCCCAACTCCCAGTTGACCGACGGCGTCATCAAAAATCCCGTCGCCAACGACAAACTCCGTCTGAAGTTCCTCTTTGGCATCGGATACGACGACGACATCGACAAAGCCACGGAAATCATCATCGAGGAAGCCGAGAACCACGACGAGATTCTCGACGACCCCGAACCCTCGGTTCGACTCACCGAACTCGGGGACTCCTCTGTCGGCCTCCAGTCCCGAATCTGGATTGCCAATCCCTCCCGCGCCGACTTCGTGAAAACCCGCGGTGAGTACGTCACGACGGTCAAAGAACGGTTCGACGAGGAAGATATCAACATCCCCTACCCGAACCGCACCATCGGCGGCGGACTCGAACTCGAAAATCTGGAGAGCGTGGCCGAACCCGCGGACGACTAACCACCTTTTTCCCGGTCGGGTTCGAGTCGTGGCGTCGCCGCGACTCGAACCACTCCCGGCAAAAACGTGGGTGAAAAAGGCTCGGCGCTCACCGTGTTCGCGCCGAGTGAACCGCGCTCGCTTCGCTCGCGCGGATGCTCTTTACCCGCCTACCTTTCCCCGGCTCGTGCGATAAAACGCACTCCCGGCCGAGACGACGCTCACAACACTGCTCCGCCTGTAGACGACAGGAATGGCCGAGCGCGCGTCTCGGCGCGCGCTCCGGGGAAGGGCAGGGCTGGCGCTTCCGGGGTAGTTGTGTCGAAATGAGTTGTACTCCGAGCGGCCTACCGGCCGCGAGGAGCCTTTTTCACTATGTTTTTCGGCGGA
>CAZFOF010000130.1:3773-6446 GCA_964520265.1 uncultured Halobacteriales archaeon
GCGAACGAAGTGAGTGTGGGCTCGCGGGAACTCCGTTCGAGCGGTCTTTTTCGCCCACGTTTTTGCCGCGAGTGGTGCGGACGCGCAAGCGTCCGACACCCGAGCGGCAAAAAGTGGGCGAGTATGAATGGACGGACACCCGGAGTGGCCCGGCGTTCGAACATGGGTAGTCCCGCGCGCCTCCTCCACCCCGCGACCCGTCGAGCGACAGCTGTCCGAGGGTCCGCTGCTCGCTTCCGCGCCTGGCGGAGTGCCCTCGGTTAACAACACGGGCACATCCCTGCAGATGCTTCCGTGTCGACCGCCGCCCCCGAAGGACGAGGCTTCCACGTTGGCTTGCGGGGCCCACGTCCGTCTGACCGGACGCCCCCGGCGTTCGGTCCTCCCTCAAGACCATAGTGGGAGCGGGTGGAGCGGGGCCTAACCGCCCGACCTAGTCCAGTCCAACCTACCGCGGTTTGGCTTAAGGGCCTTTCGACTCGACCGGTCACTGCAGACCTGCGGCGGTGTCAGACGATGCCCAGCGCCCGTGCGTACCACGCCGACCCCAGCGAGATGAATGCCGCTGTCCCTGGCACTGCCCAGCGGTGGAGTTCGGTCAACACGACCGCATCGACACGCGCGGTCAGCCCCCATCCGAGTGTCAGCAGCAACACGAACAACCCAAAGACGATGCCCGCACCGGCAGCCAATCCGGGGTCTGTGCGGTTCTGGCGTCCCGCCGCCAGCACGATAATCGTCACCAGCGCGAGCATCCCCCCGACGAGGGGGTTTATCACACCCGACCCGTAGTACGTTCCCACGCCCCCTTCCGCCACGATGTACGGATACAGCAGCGTCGCGAGAACACCCAGACAGCCGACAATTCCGACCAGCGGGGCGATGTCTACGTCGTCCATACCCCACGGTCGGAGGGGCCAGATGTTAAAACACGCGCAGTCGTCGCCCGCGGCCGCTTGCGAGGGCTTCCAACAGTGAATCGCTGACCACAACACCCACATACCCGCCGGTGTTAACACGGCGTATGGGATTAGGCGGAACGACCAAAAAGCTCCAGAAGGTCATGGACGCTGCCGAACAACTCTACAGTCGGATGAACGAGGTTCTGCAGCGACTGAGCGCACTCGAAGAGGACGTCGAAGAGACGAGCAGCCAGGTCGACCACATCGAACGCGACATCGCCGAACAACGGGCGCTACTCGAAGCACTCGCCAAATCTGAGGGTATCGATACCGAGGCCGTGCTCGACAACGCCGACCTCCCGCCAGAACCGTCTGCCAAAGCGGATGCTGACGCTGAGGCAGATACTGACGCGGATGCTGATACTGAGGCTGACTCCGACGACACCGACGGGACGACCGTCGACGTGACCGAGGAAACCTGACTACAGCAGACGCTTGTGTTCGACTTTCAGGCACTTGTCCTGAACGACACGTTTTCCACCGTCTTCAGCACGCTCGGCGGCATCTTCGTGTCGGATGCCGAGTTGCAGCCAGAGTACCTCTGCATCCGACCGTTCCAGCGACTCGTCGACGATGTCTGGAACCTCCTCGCTCGGTCGGAACACGTCGATGATGTCGATATCCTCCTCGACGTCAGTGAGTGAGTCATACGCCTCCCTGCCGAAGATTTCGTCGGCGAAGGGATTGACCGGGATGACCTCGTAGCCCTGATTTTGCGCGTACTTCGGGATGTCGTGGGCGGCCTTGCCTGGCGTCGTCGAACAACCGACCACGGCAACAGTATCGAGTCCGAGAATGTCACGGAGTTCGTCGTCACGTTGGACTGGCATACAGAATATGATGACCGCCGCCAGCAAAAGGATGGGGGCCTATTGTGCAACGGTAGCGTCGACGCCAGGCATCTGCACAGAGACGCTACGATCTTCGCCGACCTCGACGATGCCGTCGAACAACTGCTTCATCGTGTTGAGCGCTTCCGCATCGTGCGCCGTGGAGTCGATGACGTGGACACCCAGTCCGTCGGCATCTTCGATGCGACTCGTGAAGACGTGCATGAATCGGAACACCGTCTGAACATCCGAGTACATCAACAGTGTCGACAGCGAGTCCATCAGCACACGGTTTTGCGTGACGTTGCGCTGCGTGTAGAACTCCTCGACGAACTCGGAGAATTTGATACCGATGCCCGTCATATCGACCGGTGACGACGCGTACTTCACAAGTTCTGTATCGGAGACCGACCGTCCCTGATGCTGTGTCACGCAGTCGACGATGCCGAGATGCACGTCGTCGGGCGCAGCGACACGCGCACGGAAATCGGTCAGTACCCTGTCGGAACTGTCTCGGGTCGTCACGATGACCGAACCTTCACCCTGGTCTGCACCGTGTGCGAGGATATCCATCGCCAGACGCCGCTTGCCAGTCAGCGGCGGCCCCGCGATGAGTATATTCGTCCCGGGGTCAACGGATGCATTCTCGAAATCTGAGCCGAGGTCGTACATTGAAACTATCACTTACCAATCGGTGGCTCGCTGCATGCCACCAGTCGCCTTGTTCTATATCTGCCATGGCAGGATATATATGGCTTTTCGTCCTTGGAGTCGAACCCGGGACGAGAACCGGGGAGTTTTTATCTCGACACCAGCAACTCCGTGTTGCCGGGCGCTTAGCTCAGCTTGGACAGAGCACTTGGCTTCGGACCAAGATGCCG
>CAZFOF010000131.1:0-6388 GCA_964520265.1 uncultured Halobacteriales archaeon
GACGCCGTCGGCTTCACGCTCTACGGTGGCTCGAACCACGAAATCGAGATGGCCGAGGAGTTCCGGGATGCACAGGAGGCCGCGCGCGACCACGACCTCCCGGTCGTCATGTGGTCCTACCCGCGCGGACAGGGGCTGAAAAACGACACCAAGCCCGGCACCATCGCCTACGCCGCGCGCCAGGCCCACGAACTCGGTGCCGACGTGGCGAAGGTCAAATACCCGGGAAGCAAAGACGCGATGGAGACGGCAGTACAGATGGCCGGCGAGACGAAAGTCGTCATGTCGGGTGGCTCGAAGACCAGCGACCGTGACTTCCTCGAGAGCGTCAAGGCCGTTATCGATGCCGGTGGCGCTGGGCTGGCAGTCGGGCGGAACGTCTTCCAGCGGGAGAATCCCCGCCGCATTCTCGATGCCCTGGAGAAGGTCATCTACGAGGAGACGTCCGTCGACACTGCACTCGCCGCCGCAGAGGAGTAGAATGGACACAATCGACGCTATCTTCGAGACGGTCGCAGCCACTGCTGGAGACATCCGTGAGGCGCTTGCGAGACGGCGCGCCTACGAGGAAGAGGAAAACCCAAGCGGTGAACGGCAACTGGCCGCGGAAGTCCACGCCGACGAACTGCTCGAAACGCGCCTGCTCGACATCGAAGGGGTCGGAAGCTACGCGAGCGAAGAACGCGCAAATGTGGTGACAGCCGACGACGGTGGCGAGTACCACGTCGCCTGTGACCCACTCGATGGCTCGTCGAACCTCAAATCCAACAACGGCATGGGTACCATCGTCTCCGTCTTCGAGGAGTCGTTCCCAGCGCCGGGTAAGTCGATTCTCGCCGCCGGATACGTTCTCTACGGGCCGACGACGACGATGGTCACCTCCTACGGCGGCACAGTCAACGAGTATCTCGTCGAGAACGGTGACCGGTCGGTGCTCAACGAGGACATTCGCATTCCCGACGACCCGACGGTCTATGGCTTCGGCGGCCGGATTCCCGACTGGACGGAGTCGTTCCGTGAGTACGTCGACGGAGTCGAGGCAGACCGTCTCAAACTCCGCTACGGCGGTGCGATGGTCGCCGACATCAATCAGGTCGTCACCTACGGTGGCGTCTTCGGCTATCCAATGTTGCAGGAGCGACCGGAAGGAAAGCTCCGACTCCAGTTCGAAGGCCATCCGATGGCCCACATCATCGAGACTGCCGGCGGTTCCTCCTCGAACGGCGCACAGTCGTTGCTTGCCACGAATCCATCTGAACTGCACACTCGCTCGCCGGTGTTCATCGGCAACGACAACCTCATCGAGCGACTCGAAGCGACCCTTCAAGAGTAGGAACGGCACCGCAGCGGGCCGCTTTTGTTCAGTAGCCCAGATAGACTGCTAATCCTTTGAGCACGAGGTAAAGAACGACCAGTGGCGCGACGACGAACATGAGCAGTGGCTGGAGGAGACCGACCGGAATCGGCAGCGAAGAGAGCACACCGGTAACGGGTGCGAGGAGTCCGCCACCGCCAGAGCCGACGGTGACAGTGCCGCCGGTCGTGCCGTTGACCGATAGCGAGAACTCACCCGTGCGGTTGAATGCGTACTGAAACGTGACAGTCCGCGTCTCGTTGGCCGGCATCGGTGAGGAGTCAGTCGTCGCCACGACGGCACCGTTGACGGCCAACCCTGCCGTGTAACTCCCGGGTGACTCGCCACGGTTCTCGACGGTCGCGTTGATGGTCACCGGCTCCCCGGTGTTCAGTTCTGTCCGATTCAGCGTGACGTTAGTGACGTTAAACTGCGCTTTGGCGGGTGGCGTCGTCGTTTGCTCGTCGTCAGAGTTTGTCGCTGTCGACTGGTCGCTTTCGGATGGGGGTGCCGATTGCTCGCCGTCGGACGATGAGGCCGCCCGCACAGTGAGCGTCCCTGCGCTCGTCTCGTTGACGGCGACAGGGAAGGTTCCCGCACGGGTCGGTTCGTGAGAGATATCGAACGTCGCGTTGGCTCCGGGCTCGATAGAGGGCGACACACCGCTCGTGACGACGGTGTCGTTTACCGAAACTGCGGCGGTGAGTGTGCCTGCCGCAGTGCCGTTGTTCCTGACGGTGACCGCCACCGCAATCGAGTCGCCGACAGTGACATTGGATTCGTTGAGGCGTGCATCGGAAATCGTGACTGCCGGCGTATCGTCGGCATCTGACCCCGCATCGTTCAGGTCACCGGTCGCTGACGTGGTACCACGCACTGCAAACCGGGAGAATCCGGGCGAGTCAGCGGTGACGACGACCGTTCCGTTTGCCGTCGCATTCGTGGCTGTGGCATCTGTTTCGGATTCGTTCGTCACTGTGTCGTTCCTGACAGTCGTGGGGAGCGTCTGCCAGGAATCACCGCTGGCGCGGGCAATGGAGACGTTCTCCGGTGTCACCGAGCGTGCAGCGAGCGCCGACCGGTTCAGTGCCACCGAAAGCGTGGCGTTCGTGAGGTCGCCGTCGGGGACGGCATGAACCAGTGTGAACCCGGCGAGCGGTACCGTGTCGTTGTCGACAGCCGCATCGCTGACAGTTCCCGGCCCCGACATCGAGAGAGCGAGGTCGAACGAGCGGTTCGTCGCCGTTGTGACTGTCAGCCCGGCAAGTGAGATGTTGCGGTACCGAACCAGTTCACTGGCGTTTGCGCCGGCAGTGGGGATTCGGACTTCTTCGCCGGCCCGTGCACGGTCGACGGTGACGAGCGCCGACTCGCCAACACCCGCACTCGACCGCTGGACGCTGACCGTCGTGGGTCGGCGCTCTGCGAGGATGGACTCGTCGACGTCGGTGACGTTGCCGGAACCTGTCGAGAGGTTCAACGGAATGGTGTCGGTTGCAGCGTTGCCGTAGATATCCGTCACTTCGAGCGTAACCGTGTACGACCCGGGTGAGAAGATATGTCGCACCCGCGAGCCGTTCGCTGTCTCTCCGTCGCCAAAGTTCCAGGAGTAGTTGGCAATCCCGTTCGCGTCCGTCGACTGAGAGCCATCGAAGACCATCGAGAGATTCGACGACGCCGACAGGTCGATACCCGCCTGGGGGTCGGGCGGCGTCAGGTCTGCGGTGACGCGTCTGGTGAACCGAATCGTCCGTGTGTTTCCGGCCTCGTCGGTGTAGGTGAACAGCGAAAACCTGAGTTCTCCGTCCGCAGCGGGCGTATACGTTGTGCGGTAGGTGCGGTCGGCGTTACTGGTCTCGAAGTCGTCTTTCGTCAGGTAGCCATCGTCGGCCCCACTCACAGAGATGTTGAACGCCGACAGGGGCTCCGAAGCCTCGATTTCGAGTGTCGCAGCCTCTCCGGTCGCGGGCGTGACGCGAAAGGAGAATATCTTGGGCGTGACGCCGTCCATGTTCGTGATGGCGACACTCCGGTCTGAGTTCCCGTCACCGAGGAAATTGCCGTTGGTGTCACTGATAGAGGTATCGCCAAGCGCGGCCACGAAGAGTTCGTCCTGGTTGACTGGCTCGTCGAGCGTGAGCGTCACAGTCGCGTTCGTTCCGTTCTCGGTGACGCTTGCGTTCGTGAACGACCCCTTTTCGGGGACGAACTGACTCGCAGTGATAGTCGACTCGTCGACATCGTGGTTGTCGGAGATGGTGAGCCGAACCGTCGTATCGTCGACGCGTGTCCCGTTGACGATAGTTGGGGGCGTGTCGTCGCCGGACTGGTTGTGTGCAAACTGGCCGTCACTGGTCGTCGCACCGCCGGCCCCGATACCCCCGAAGGCAAGTGCTGCGACGGCGACGGCAAGCAGACAGAATGACAGGACGAGACGGGCAGACGGATGTGTTCCAGACTCGGCCCCCGGTCGCTGACCCCGTTGCATCGCCGGTGGATACACAGCCGAGAGGTATAAACCCAGTACTGTCGCGGGTTCGGCGTCCCCGAGAGAGACCAGCCCTGTAGTAACCGGCTACTCCTGTCACAGAACGGTATAGTAGGCGGTTACCGCTCGCCAGCGGGGCTAGCGACCATGTAACAATGTGGGTACAACCAGACAACAGTAAATGCCGACGCGCCTTCCAGCTGCCCCACTGTGGTGCGTCGGAATTGCCGAACACGGCTCCCACTATGCCCATCCAAGACGCCACCCGTCAATCGGAGCCATGCGCTCCGACGACGAGCGAGCCAGACACGCGCCTCGGCCAACTCCTCGCATCGGCCGAAGACTTGGAGCGCGGCCTCTGGCTACTTCTCGTCGTGGCAATGCTCGTCGATATTTCGCTCACTGTCCATGGTCTCCAACTCGGCCTCGTCGAAGCCAATCCAATCGCAAGCCGTGCCCTGAGTGTATTCGGTATACCTGGTCTCTACGGGCTCAAAGGGGTGGCACTTGGACTCGGAGGATGTTGTCGTCTGTTGGTAGGCGACCGATACGGTTCGGTCGTCCCCCTCGGTCTCGCAATTCCCTCACTCGCCGCTGTGGGCGTAAACAGCGCTCTCATCGCCTCGGTGGTCGTCTGAGTTCTTCGACAATCACGACCCAGGCCAGCGCCGCGAGTCCGACGTCCCTGACGAGTACGTCCACGAACAGTCCGTTTTCGACGACGGCGACGACAGCGAGATAGCCAACTGTCGCTGACAGGGAAACAGCCGCGACGCCCGCTGCACCGACCGTCAAGCGGTCGACAAGCAGTGCTACCCCGAACCCCACCTCTAGCACACCGTTGACGAGCATGAAGACGACAGGCGAGACGACCAGCCACGGCGCAAGCCAGTCCGTGACGTATACCGCCCACGCCCCGGGCGCGAGCAGTTTGTGTATCCCCGCAAGCAACACCATCGTTCCGAGACCGAGCCGAGCGAGGGCAGCGGGAGCGGGCGCTCGCATGGCTGTCTTCGCGGCCGTCTGCCTGAACCGACGCGGGAGAGAGACCATCGACATCCGGTACGGCGTCGGGACAAAAAACAGCCCCGACGGGCACGGAGCTATTTATCCTCGGCCGGACAGCGATGACACATGGCACGCAGAAGCGTCCTCTTCTCACCAGGAGACCAGCCCGACCTGCTTCGAAAAGCCCCCGACAGTGGCGCCGACGTGGTCGTCTTCGACCTCGAAGACGCCGTTGCGCCGACCGCCAAGGACGAGGCACGAGCGGCCGTGAGCACGGAACTCGGTGAACTCGACGCGGCGTGTGAAGTGTGTGTTCGCGTCAACGCCGGGTCCGAAAGCGCAGACGACGTCGCCGCACTCGCCGAGAGTGAAAGGAATCCAGACAGTGTCATGTTGCCAAAGACCACGAGCGGTGCCGACGTGGACGCACTGGCCGACCGACTCACCGACCACGGACTGGACACAGAGATTCTCGCCCTCGTCGAATCCGCAAGAGGCGTCCTCAATGCCGAGGAGATTGCAGAGGCCACACCGACCGACGCACTCCTCTTCGGTGCCGAAGACCTCGCGGCAGACCTCGGTGCGACCCGAACCACCGAGGGTACCGAGGTGCTGTTCGCTCGCCAGCGAGTGGTCACCGCGGGGAGTGCCGCGGGTGTCGATGTCATCGACACACTGTGGACGGACTTCGAGGATACTGACGGACTCCGCGCCGATACCGAACGTGGCATCGAGATGGGCTACGACGGGAAGATGGCGATTCATCCAGGACAGGTCTCCGTCATCAACGAGGCGTTCACCCCAGGTGACGACCGAATCGACTGGGCCGAGCGCGTCCTCGACGCCCGCGACGAGGCTGCAGCGTCGGGTCGTGGCGTTTTTGCCGTCGACGGCGAGATGATAGACGCACCGTTGATTGCACAGGCAGAGCGCGTCATCGAGCGCGCACGCGCTGCTGGAAAACGGTAGGCATCTCCGCCGATATCTCACCCGTCCGGCGGTCGTGGACGGTATCCTTTTGTTGCCAGTAAGTGTGTCATATGCTATGGCAGACGAGGTGAATCCGTTCGAGAGTCTTCAAGAGCAGATAGACGACGCCGCAGCAGTGCTGGACACCGACTCAGGGGCACTTGAACGGCTGAAACACCCAGAGCGAGTTCTGGAAACGAACCTGACCGTCGAGATGGACGACGGCTCAATCGAGGTATTCAAGGCATATCGCTCGCAGTTCAACGGCGACCGAGGGCCGTACAAGGGCGGTATCCGGTACCACCCGGAGGTCGACCGTGCCGAGGTGAAGGCACTCTCGGGGTGGATGGTCTACAAATGCGCTGCCGTAGGAATTCCTTACGGTGGCGGGAAAGGTGGCATCCGCATCGACCCACGCGAGTACTCGGCATCCGAACTCGAACGCATCACTCGCTCGTTCGCGACGGAACTTCGCCCGCTCATCGGTGCCGACCGCGACATTCCAGCGCCGGATGTCAACACCGGCCAGCGGGAGATGAACTGGATCAAAGACACCTACGAGACACTCG
>CAZFOF010000132.1:0-6370 GCA_964520265.1 uncultured Halobacteriales archaeon
GGCCGGGAGGGAGTTGAACCCCCGACCATCTGGTTAAAAGCCAGACGCTCTGCCTAACTGAGCTACCGGCCCTCGAACTGACCTGGGAGTCTGGGGGGCTAAGGGCTTACGATTGCTCGTCCTCGAACCGGTCGTCAAGCACCTCTGCGACGAGGGCACCAGGGTCGCGGTCTTCGAGAGATGCGACCCGGCGGAGTTCACAGTAGGTGTCCGACGGGAGCACCATCGTGATTTCGCCGAGGTTGATACCCTCCTGACGGAGCGCGCGCTCGATACCAGTGGTCTCGTTGACCGTACTGGCGACCGAGCGAACCTGTCGAACCGTCAGGTCGTGGTCGAGGACTGCCCACGCCAGATGGAGGCGGGCCTCACCGGAGACGCGCGCGATGTGTTTGGCGGCCGTCGGCGCGATGTCGCCTTTGGCGACGTGGCGGCGTATCGACTGTGGGAGGTCGTGAACGCGCGACCACTTGCGGATAAACGAGACTGTCACGCCGTCGCCGGCGCGCTTGGCCGCGGCCTTGTACGAGCCCTCACCGCGGACGAGCGCGGCACACGCCGCTGCACCGCGGAGCATCATCACGTTGTCGTCGGCACCAGCCGTGTTGTCGGCAAAGGCCGCGACTGTCTCGGCAGCGAGTGCGAGGCTCTCCGGGTCGTCCGGGTCGAACGCCACCGCACGCTCTGCGTGTTCGCCGGTCAGCGACGGGTCACCGCGAATGACCGGTTCACCGACTGGGGATTCTCGACCTGTGGGTGGGCTCGTCTCGGGCCCGTCGTCACTCATCGGCCTGATGTTTGTCGGGAAGGAACAAAAACGTCTCGCGCCTCTCGGAGGTCTCGTTAATCCTCGGCATCACGCTGCTCGGAGAGGTGTTCCCAAACCTCCGCACATCCACACCCATCCTCGACATCGTCGAGATGGTCTGTTGCCTGCTCCTCATCGTGTCGTGGGTCGGATGTGCTTGTCATCGATAATCCTCCGCGATGGTTCTGGTACGCACGGTCGATACTCCCAGTGGAAGCCGAGACCGCGCGTATGTCTCAGTCATCACTCCCCTGTTACAATTCCGGCGTCTTAAAGCCGCTTACCCCTGTAAGCACTACCCTAGCTCCCGACTAGCGGAGATTACCTCCGCTATCTACGACAGTGCTGGTGGCCGGTGTCGATGGGGTGTAACAGTCCCGAGGCAGTGAGCAAAGTCCATGCAAGCCCGGCAGAAACGCAAAAGCGGCTGGACGCGCTCTCGCCTCAGACGGGAGCGTGTGTCGCTGAGACCACTGCAGCCACGTCAGAGCGCGCCAGACACGACGAATCGACCGGCAAGAAAGGAGACGACGACACAGACGGCCGTTTTCGGCCCACAGCGGCGGCGGCACAACAGGCAACATGAACCGGTTTTCAGGAGTGAAAATGAGTTGCGGTAAGATCACAGGAGCGTAAACAGTCCTCTACTCATATGTACAGTGGTAGCATACGTGGGGGTATGTCGACAGAAACACCAGGAAATCCGGCTGCGCGCGAACTCGGTTACTGCCCTTGCTGTGGCTATCTGACGTTGTCTGAGGCGCGGCCGGGGTCGTACGAGGTCTGTCCGGTCTGTCACTGGACGGACGACCCGGCACAGTTTGCGGACTCACGGTGTGTGAGTGAGGCAAACACACTGTGTCTCGAAACGGCACGCGAGAACTTCGAGCAACTCGGCGCGGCGACACCCGAGGCCGTCGAAAAGACCCGGGAGCCGACGCCGAGCGAACAGCGCGACCCGAACTGGCCGTACTGATACGGTGGGTAGGACTGCCGACGGTGGGCAGCGGTGTTATTTCATCTCCTCGAGCTTGTCGAGGAGCTCCTCCTGAGAAGCATCGGACTCGAAGGAGACATCGCCGTCGTGGGTGTGTTCGTGCACCGTGACGCCGTCGTTGTCGTCTACGTCACCCGCATCCTGGTCTTTCTGTTCGGATTCGTCGTAGCTACCAAAGCCCATAACAAATAGAAAACGTGGTGCCAGCCTTGAAAACGGCGTGGTTCGGTTCCCGGAGTGGCAGAGTGTTTCATGCAGCCAGTGAGATGTCGAGATAGAGCATGACGACGATGCCGAGCATCGTCCCCAGCGTCGCCACACGTTCGTGGCCACGGGTGTGCGTCTCGGGGATAATCTCGTCGCTGATGACAAACAGCATCGCTCCGGCAGCAAACCCCATCGCGTACGGGAGGATGCCAGCGGCGACAGTGACGGCGACGGCGCCGAACACCGCAAGCGGTATCTCGACGGCGCCAGCCCGCAGGCCAGCAAAGGCTGCGTACGCCCGTCGGTCGAGTCCCGCGTTGATGGCCGCAACAGAGACCGCCAGCCCCTCTGGAATGTTCTGTATCCCGATTGCCAGCATGAGGGCGATTGCGTTGTCGATGCTCCCGGAGCCAAAGCCGACGCCGACGGCCAGTCCTTCGGGCATATTGTGGAGCGTAATCGCCAAGACGAACAACACGAGCGACGCGAGGCGCTCGTCGGTGACCGGCAGTGCAGTCGGTGGGTTGGCAGCGTCACTCCGGCGCTTTCCCGTCAGCAGATAGTGCGCGTGGGGAACGAGAAGATCCGCCCGGTCGAGAAACAGCCCCCCGACGAGGACACCACCGAGGACGGGAAGCGGACTGCCACCCGGCGTCGCCTCGATACCGGGGAGGATGAGACTCGTAAAACTGGCCGCGAGCATGATACCAGCGGCAAATCCCAGGGCAGCATCCAGCGCGCGCTCGCTCGGGTCACGCCAGACGAACACCAGCGATGCACCGAACAGGTTCATCCCCGCGATGACGACGCCACCGGCAAGTCCCTGCACGAGCGGGTCGGTGCCGACGATATCGGTGAAAACGTCCGTGACCATTCACTAGTCTCCGAGAACAGGCGGTAGCTTGTAGCTGTGGATACACGCCCTCGTCCCGCGTGTTTTTGCCCCACCATCTCGAAACGCCGCTATGAGCATCGAACGGACGGTCGAGCACGCCTACGACGAGGCAAAAGGGCGCACAGTTGCCCACCTCGACCGGGAGGGACTCTCGGCCCTCGGTATCGAGGCCGGGGACACCATCGAACTCGCGGGGGACGACCGGGCTGTCGTCACTGCCGCTGCGGCAACGGGCAACGACATCGCGACGGATGTCGTGCGTGTCGACGGCTTCACGCGGCAAAACGCCGATATCGTCCCGGGCGAGCGTGTCAGTATCGAACCGGTTACCACCAGCGAAGCGAGTGCGGTTACGCTCCGGCCGGTCGCACCACAGTGTTGTCCAATCGCGGCCGACCACAGCCAGCGGATTCACAACGACCTCCTGAAGACGCCGACGCGTTCCGGTGCGCGCGTCTGGGTGATGGTCGGGCCACAACAGCCCTTCGGCGTCGTCGTCGGGAGCTGGCGTCCACTCGCTGTCGTCGACACGGAACCCGACGGGCCAGTGGTCGTGAAACCGAGTACCGACCTCCACGTCGAGTCGGCCATCGACGACGTCGACGAGGGGTCGACGGCTGCCGATGTCGACTCCTGGGACGGACTCTGTGAGGCAGTGTTCGAACGTGACGACCGGGCCTGTCGTAACTGCGGTGTCGACTTCGACACCGGCAGCGTCAGACTGGAGGCACATTTCGTCGTCTCACCCGTCCACGGCGGCACGGTCGCACCGGCGAATATGGTGACGCTCTGTCGACGGTGTCACGCGACCGCCCACGAGTACGTGACGACGCCGTCGGTATAGGCCCGGCCAGACTGGAAAATCGCTGGGACGAGGCTGTCAGTCGTCTGCCGGTGTAGAGACGTTGACCCACTCCTCGGCCCAGGCCTCGATGGACTCGAAGATGGGACACAGCGATTTGCCTTTCGCCGTCAACGAGTAGTAGGTTGCAACGGGGGCGTCCTCCTCCATCCGACGCTCGACAAAGTCCATCTCCTGGAGGTCATCGAGCACACGCGAAAGCGTTCGCGAACTCGCGCCCGTCGCCTCTTTCAGTTCGTTGAAACGCTGTTCGCCGTCCAGAAGCGTATGCAGGACGATGAGTCGCCATTTGGAGCCAATCTGTTCGAGCGAATCGACGACGCCGCACGGACTATTGTCTTCGGTGTCGGCCTGAGGTTCCTCGATTGCCATCACAGGCCATTGTGGCTCCGAGGCCAAGAAGGTTCGTCACCGAACCAGGTAACACAGTGAAACTGTAGTAGCGTTGTCGGGCGTTATGCACTCCCGTGAGCGATGCCCGCGATGGTCAGAAAGGAGAGAAAGAGAACCATCGGGACGTGGGCGGTGAAGATGATAATCTGCAGCGTGGAGAGTTGGACGCGGCCGAAATACTCGAAGGCAATCTCCGGCACCACCCACCAGGAGGCGGCGGCGAGTAGAAACGACGCCAACACGAGAAGCGAGACGAGGTCACTCGGCGAGGCGAGAAACTGGAGATACCGGTCGATACCCTCAGATGCCCAGAAGAGGCCCGCGAGCAACGCCACAGTCCCGACGACGACGACGGCCAGTTCGAGAGGCGTCGGCGGCAGCGAGCGGTCTACGATTCGAGTGACAATCCCCCAGTTGAGCGCCGCATACGGCGGAACAGAGACGAGAAGATACAACCCCACCAGTGTGAGCGGGTGTCGCCACGGAAGTCGCATATACGTAGGGTACAACCGAGGGTGGGTTAGATGCTGCGGTAACGAGTAACGATGTTTGTCACCGACCGTCGGCGGTGGTGAGACGGACGCCGATGCCGTCGCCGTCGCGCACTTCGAACCCATCGCCGCAGTCGGTCACGTCGATACCAGCTTGCTCGAAGCGGTCACGGGCGGCCCCGAGCGCACCGTCGGGTACTACCAGTTCGAACCACGCCAGTCCGCGGCCGGACGCGGGCAGTGAGCGCCCGTGCCAGGCGTTCAGTCCTGCGTGATGGTGGTAGTCACCTGCGGCGACGAACAGCGCGCCGTTCCAGACGTCCCGGACGCCGAATCCGAGCGTATCGACGTAGAACTCACGTGCAGCGTCGAGGTCTGTCACCTCCAGATGGACGTGGCCAACATCGGTTGCCGGCGGGCACGTCTCTGCGTCGCTTGCATCCGCGCGGAGCGCATCGAGGTCGAGTGGTAAGGTATCCATCTGGATGCGTCCGTCGCTTTTCGGCCAGGTATTGCGGGGTCGGTCGCGGTAGATTTCGATACCGTTGTCTTCGGGGTCGCGGAGGTACAGCGCCTCGCTGACGCGGTGGTCAGACGCGCCGAGAAGCTGCCAGTCGTCCTCGATGCGGGTCAGGGCCGCACCGAGTGCAGCCCGGTCGGGCACGCGAAACGCAGTGTGAAACAGGCCCGCATCCCTGCGAGCGCGCGGTGGCACGTCTGGGGCGTGGGAAAGCTCGAGGAGCGGTGTTCCATCGACGCCCAGCGTCGCGTGGTCGGGAGTCCGTTCCAGCACCGCGAGTCCGACAACGTCGGTGTAAAAGGTCACAAGTCGGTCGAGGTCGCCGACGCGCAGGGAAACCCGGCCGAGCGTACTCTCGTCCGGGAGTGTCGCCGTATCCATAGGAATCGTACGGTGGAGTTCCGCAAATCTGTAGTGGTCTATGAGAACCAAAAGCGACGCCGTCAAGCGCCGCGAGTCGCTATCGGATGCCAATGGACGTGCGGTTTCTCGGTGGTGCGGGCGAGGTCGGTCGGAGTGCCATCCTCGTCAACGACTCGCTGTTGCTGGATTTCGGCACGCTGACCGGCAATCCCCCGCAGTTCCCACTCGGCTTTTCGCGTGGCGGCAGCCACAGCATCGACCCAGACGCCGTCGTCGTCTCACACGGCCACCTCGACCACGTCGGCGCGATACCGGCACTGCTGGCTGGCGACCGGCGACCGCCGATTCACTGGACACCACCGACACGCGACCTCGCGTTGACGCTCGGCCGTGACACACTCAAACTCCACGGCGGCACCTACAACTGCCCCTTCACCGAGACCGAACTCAAGCGGGTCACACAGGTCTCACAGACACACGGCTTTCGAGAACCCTTCGAGGCCGCCGGTCACGAAATCACGTTCTACAACGCCGGCCACATCCCCGGGAGTGCGCACGTCCTCGTCGACGATGGCGAGACGCGCTTGCTGTACACCGGCGACTACCACACCGACGACCAGCGACTGATGAGCGGGACGACCGCACGCCCGGACGCCGATGCCGTCCTGACCGAAAGCACCTACTCCGATGTGACACACGAGCCGCGGGAAACCGTCGAGAAGCGCTTCGCCGAGAGTGTCAAGACGACGCTGTGGGAGGGCGGTACCGTCGTCGTGCCGGCCTTTGCCATCGGTCGCACCCAGGAGATGCTCCTTATCTGCGAGGCCCACGACA
>CAZFOF010000133.1:0-4632 GCA_964520265.1 uncultured Halobacteriales archaeon
TCGGATGCGGTGATGTTCCAGCTCGACTATCGAGACTTGCTCTCGGGTTCGGACGTCGAAGTTGTCTCTGAGAACACCTACGGCGTCTTCGAGTATCTCGACAAGTTCGACCTGGACGAGAGCTTCGAGACGGCCGACCCTGACGTGTCACTCGCCTACCACGGCCACTGCCACCAGAAGGCGACGCGAAAAGACCACTACGCCGTCGGCGTGCTCAGACGGGCCGGCTACGATGTCAACGCACTCGATTCGGGATGTTGTGGGATGGCCGGCAGTTTCGGCTACGAAGCCGAACACCACTCGATGAGTCGGGCCATCGCCAGCATCCTCTATGACCAGGTCGAGGAGTCCTGGGCCGAACAGGTCGTCGCACCCGGCGCATCCTGTCGCTCGCAACTCGCAGACCATCCCAGTCAGGACGGGTCAGAGCCACCACATCCAGTCGAGAAACTGGCCGCAATCGTGTAGCTCTCATACGGATTGCTGTACCTGTGTTCCGGGACGACCGCACGCCTTCGTGCGGTCAGTCCGGTACTGACGTACAGCAGTCCGTATCAGGGCACCGGTCGGTTCCGCGGAAGCTTTATTTCGACTGTCGTCCCGTCTGCTTCCGAGGTAACAAAACGGAGTGTCCCGTCCGCTCTGGTGACGATTCGTTTCACCAGCCACAGTCCCATCCCACTCGAGTGTATCAGTGGGTCGATTTCTTCGTCTTCCGAGATGACTGCGCGCACTTCGGGTGGGATGCCAGGCCCGTTGTCGCTCACCAGCAGACACACCCGGTTTGCACCCTCTCGAACGGAGACGGTCACTTCCGCGGGATTGTCTGTGTGTGCGAGTGCGTTCTCGACGAGTTCGTAGAGTGCTCGCCCGATTTCCGGAAGCGTCGTGAGATGTATCCCCTCTGACTGGTCGACGGTTATCTCCGCCTGCGGATACTCCGTTGCGAGTTCGTCGGTGACATCGGAAACGACAGTCTCCAGTGAGACCAACTCGAGTGAGGACGGCCCCGAAAGCACCTGGAGAATCTCCCGTTCTTTCTCGGCCTGTGTCAGAATCCGGTCGACGGCCTCGTCGATGGGCGTCGTCAGTTCTGTGACGTCCTCCGAGACCTGATGTCTGATAGTGTCGACCCAACTCTGGATGACGTTCAGTTCGTTGCGGAGTGTGTGGCGCAACAGGCGGTCGAGCGTGGTGAGTTGGTTTTCGCGTTCTATCTGTGGGGTGAGGTCTCGCATCGTCGCGACGACGCCGCGAACCTCGCCTGCGTCGTTTTCGAGTGGGTAGTACCGGATGTCGAACGTTCTGTCGTGTGTGTTCTGATGTGACCGCGTCATCCGGTAGTGGGCAACCGTGCCAGTGAGGGCCTCATCGACGTATGGCTCGACGGCCGCGAAGCGGTCATCGCCCAGAACCTCTGGCAACGTCAGTTCGGTTACGTCCTGTTTGTCGATGCCGTGGAACTCCCGATAGGCACGGTTGGCGAACAGAAACTGGAACTCGTCGTCGACGGCAGCAATCAACTCGTTTGCACCCTCGATAGCGCGTTCGTACTCGCGGAGTTGCTCTTCGCGCCGCTTCTGTTCGGTGATATCCGTCTGAATCGCGACGAACGCCTCGATGTCGCCGTTGGTCGTGAGTGGCGCAATCGTCTGGTAGCCGGTGTATATCTCACCGCACTTTCGACGATTGCGTATCTCCTCTTCCCAGACATCACCTCTGGAGATTGTCTGCCAGAGACGGTCGTAGTAGTCGTCGGACATTTCTCCCGACGAGAAAATGTCCGGTGTCTCGCCGACAGCCTCCTCGCTGTCGAACCCCGTAATCCGTTCGAAAGCGGGGTTGGCGTAGGTAATCGTCCCCTCAGTATCGGTGATATAGATAGCGTTGCCCGCGGCTTCGACGGCACGGCGAAATCGCCGCAGCATCTGAGAGTGTTCTTTCTGTTCGGTAATCTCCTCGTGAAAGCCAACGTAGTGTGTGACCTCGCCGGCAGCGTTCAAAAGCGGTGCAAACGTCACCCGACACCAGTACGGTGTCCCGTTTTTTCCCTGATTGTGTACTTCGGTCGTGAACGATTCGTCGGCCGCTACTGCCTGTCGCATCCGCTCGGCCGTCTCCTCGCTCTGGAGGAATCGACAGTTGCGTCCAAGCACCTCGGATTCTGTGTAGCCTGTCGTGCGCTCGAACTGGTCGTTGACGTAGACCAGCGGATTGTCTGGCTTGCGGGTGTCAGCAATCGTGATGCCGACAGGTGCTTTGTCGACAACTCGGTTTTTCAGTTGGCGTCCGAACGACTCTTGAGACAGCTGTGTCCGGTTGCGGACGATGAGCAACGCCGCCGGGGTACCCTCCCAGGTGACGTGAGTGCTCGTGACATCTACCGGGAGGGTTCTGCCGTTCGCACACGCGAGCGCGCCCGGAGCGTGTTCTAGAGTCTGGTCACCCTGTTGGATGCTGGCGACCAACTCACGACTGGTAGCGTCTGTCTCCAGTGTGAGTACGTCGTCGACGCGTGACTCACCGCTGGCCGACCCGAGCAGTTCGCGCCCGGATTCGTTTACGAACTCGAAGTGTCCATCGCGGACGACGGCAATCGTCTCCGTCGCTGCGTCGAGCAGTGTCTTTGCGCGACTCGTCGCGTCGACGTGGTCACCGTGGCTCCGGTAGGTAGAGACAGCGTCGTCGACGAGTCCAGAGAGGTGCTGGTGGGTGCTATTCGTCTTTGTCAGATACTCCGTGACGTTCGCTGTGATGGCACGGCTGGCGAGTGCCGACTGCTCCTCGTCCGTGAGAAGAATAAACGGCAATCGAGGGCGCTGTGCGCGGACAGTCTGGAGGAAATCGAGAGCGTTCGCGTCCGGGAGGTCACAGTCGCTGACGATGCAGTCGACGCGTGTCTCCGTGGCGAGGACGTCGAGGGCGGCGTCGACAGTGGGGACAGTCGAGAGCGAAATATCGTCTGCCGAACCGAGATGGTGCTCACAGTCCGCTGCGAACCTGGTTTCCGAGGGGACTGCGAGTACGTGAACTGCGCGACTGCTCTCCTCAACACCCATCTACCCTCAAATTCAGAGCCCAGCGGCATATACTCTTCGTGCAATCTATGCTGAAAGTCACTACTGGCTATAATACTCGCTCGTCTTTATACTCAAGACACACTGGAGGTGGTTCTGACGTGAATCGCCAGCCGGTAGGGGGGAACTCTTATGCGGATGGCTAACTCATAGCATCCGTAGAGTTGTCAGATGAGCCAGAGAGACACCCCGGACACCACGTAATGACCCGAACGTACGTCGGTGCCATCGACCAGGGAACCACCGGTACACGGTTCATGCTGTTCGATCACACCGGACAGGTGGTCGCAAACGCCTACGACCAGCACGAACAGTTCTATCCTGAACCCGGTTGGGTCGAACACGACCCAATCCAGATCTGGCAAAGCGTCAAGCAGGTCGTGACCGAAGGCCTCGAAACGGCAGATATCGACGCGACACAGGTCGAAGCGCTTGGCATCACGAACCAGCGCGAGACGACCGTCGTCTGGGACAAAGAGAGTGGCAAGCCAGTCTACAACGCGCTGGTCTGGCAAGACCGGCGGACGATAGACCGCATCGAGGAACTCGACGACGACCGAACGGAGATGATTCGTGAGACAACCGGGCTGGAAGCCGACGCCTACTTTTCGGCGTCGAAAATCGAGTGGATTCTCGACAACGCCGACCCCATAAAGCTCCAGCGGACACGTCCGGAAACCGTCCGTGACCGGGCCGAGGCGGGCGATTTGCTGTTCGGAACGGTCGACGCCTGGCTCGTCTACAATCTGACCGGCAACCACATCACAGATGTCACCAACGCTGCTCGGACGATGCTGTACGACATCCACGAGATGACGTGGGACGACGAGCTGCTGGCGGAGTTCAGCGTTCCCAGGACGATGCTGCCGGAGGTTCGCCCATCCTCGGACGAACAGTTGTACGGCTACACCGACCTCGACGGACTCCTGGACGCGCAAGTGCCCGTCGCGGGGGCACTCGGCGACCAGCAGGCCGCACTGTTCGGACAGACCTGTTTCGACGAGGGTGACGCCAAAAACACCTACGGGACTGGTTCGTTTTACCTGATGAACACGGGCACCGAAGCCGTCGAGTCCGAACACGGCCTCCTGACGACCATCGGGTTTCAGCTCTCCGGCGAACCCGTCCAGTACGCACTCGAAGGCTCGATTTTCGTCACCGGGGCCGCCATCGAGTGGCTGGACTCGGTGGGCTTTATCGACGACCCACTGGAGACAGCCGAACTTGCGCGGTCTGTCGACTCGACGGGCGGCGTCTACCTCGTCCCGGCGTTTTCGGGACTCGGCGCACCCCACTGGGACGGCCGGGCACGCGGGACGATTATCGGCATGACGCTGGGAACACGCAGAGAGCACATCGTCCGTGCGACGCTGGAATCGATTGCCCACAGAACGCGAGACGTTGCGGAAGCGATGGAGGCAGACTCCGGTATCGAGACGACGAATCTCCGCGTCGACGGCGGTGCCGTCAGGAACAACTTCCTCTGTCAACTCCAGTCCGACATCATCCAGACCGACATCGTCCGTCCCGAAGTCGACGAGACCACCGCACTCGG
>CAZFOF010000133.1:4732-6343 GCA_964520265.1 uncultured Halobacteriales archaeon
GACTGAGCGATGGAGACGGCATCACCGTCGATATCGAGGACGGTACGAGCATCACGCGCGGCGACGAACAGCGTGTCGACGACCTCGAAGAGGTCGGTCAGTGTCTCGCGAGCGGACGCCGGCGACCAGAGTTTCGACCGATAGTTCACGTCGAGTGCGGTCTGAACACCGCTTTCAGCGGCTGTCTGCAGGAGACTGGCGGTCGTCCGTGCCGCTCGGTCGGACAGTGCCGGCGTGATGCCGGAGGTGAAAAACACGTCAGCCGCTCGGATGTGCTGAAAGTCGAAGTCGCCCGGCGTCGCCTCTCGGAGCGGTGTGTGTCGACGGTCGTAGACCACCGTCTGCCCACGAGGGCGACCGCCGGGTTCGTAGTAGTAGGTTCCAACGCGGCCCTCCCCCCAGGTGACCAGCGGGTCGACACTCTCGCCACGCAGCGCGTGGGCGATTCGCTCGCCGAGTGCAGTGTCCGGCAGCACCGACAGCCACGCGGCGTCGGCACCCAGCGCCGCCGCGGCGACGGCGACATTGCTCTCAGCGCCGCCGACGTTGACATCCAGCTGGTCGACACGCGAGAGTCGCGTCCCCGACGGCGGCGAGAGACGCAACATCGTCTCGCCGAATGTGACAAGCGAACTCATCTCAGGCCTCGTCGAATAGCGTCTCACCGTCGACCAGATGGTCGGCGACGGTGTCCATATCCAGTGTCACACCAAGACCGGGACGCTCCGGAATTTCGATGTAGCCGTTTTCGATGACCGATTCCTCGACGATGTCGTCCCACCAGTCGAGTTCGTAGGAGTGAAACTCCACTGCCAGTGTGTTGGGGATTGCGGCCCCGACCTGTGCGCTTGCCATCGTCGCTATCGGCGAGGAGACGTTGTGCATCGCGACGGGGATGTAGTGCTGGTTTGCGACGTCTGCAATCTTCCGTGTTTCGCGCATCCCCCCGACTTTCGGGAGGTCGGGAGCGACGATGTCCACCGCACCGTCTTCGATGAGACGGCGTTGCTCGGTGACGCGATAGCGGTTCTCACCGGCGGCAATCGGTGTCAGTGTCGACTCCGTGACGCGCCGCTGGACGTCGAGATTCTCCGGTGGCACCGGGTCTTCCAGCCACCACACGTCGTATGATTCGATGGCGTCGGCCAGTCGCTTTGCCGACTCAGCCGAGAACGTCCAGTGACAGTCGAAGGCAACGTCTGCCCGGTCGCGCACTCGCTCGGTCACCTGCTCGACTATCTCGGCTTTGTGTCTGATTTCTCCCGGACGAAGGTGGCGGTTGGCCCTGTCTTTCTCGTGGCCCGAGGGTACGTCGAGGTCGAATTTCAGTGCGTCGTAGCCCAGATTCTCGACGACCCGTTCTGCCTCGTCGGCACAGGCTTCGGGGTCGGCCTCGCTTTCGGTGTGACAGTCGCAGTAGACCCGCACCTCGTCGCGGTATTTTCCGCCCAGCAGTTGATAGGCGGGAACGCCCAGCACCTTTCCGGCCAGGTCGTGCAACGCGAGTTCGATGCCGGAGATGGCGGTGACGGTGACGCCCTCGACGGAGCCTTCGCCGGACATCTTCTGGACGAGATGCTCGTAGAGTCGGTCGATATCCAGTGGGTTCTC
>CAZFOF010000134.1:0-6332 GCA_964520265.1 uncultured Halobacteriales archaeon
TGCAGATGCTGTTGACCACGAGCGAGGAGGCCGACCACGCCGGCGAGGGCGACGCGGAGGGACTCGACCTTATTCCGGGGACGAATCTTCGCTTTCCCGACGACGTGAAGGTGCCACAGATGGGCTGGAACGAACTCACCGTCGAGCGCGACCACCCGCTCGTCGAGGGCGTCGACGGCGAGTACGCCTACTTCGTCCACTCTTACTACGCCGACCCCGACGACGAACACGCCACCGTCGCCACCACAGACTACGGGCTGGACTTTCCCAGCATCGTCGCCAACGAGGCTGGCAACGTCTTCGGGACGCAGTTCCACCCCGAGAAATCCGGCGAGACTGGACTCCGACTCCTGCGGAACTTCGTCGACATCTGCGCCGACGCCTAGCCGCTCGCTCCGATTTCAGGTTCTTTTGCTAACTATTCTCACACGACTGTTCGGTAGACGTATGTGTAAAAATAGCCGGAAGACGTCTGTGAACGTCACACGCGGTGGGTACGAAAACACCTACTACTATTGTGCTGGTAATCCATATTTCAGCCAATGAACGAGAACCGACTCCCGACGTACCCGTCTGTGCGCGCTTTAAATTGCGTCGTGTCCGCGGGGTGGCCGCCGTGAACACGAATCAGATGACCGCCGGAATCGACGCACAGCGGCGGACGTGGGAGATGCTGGCAGATGCCGCCGAGAAAGCCAGCGTGACCCCGGAGCAGTTCGTCGAACTCGCGACAGTCGACGTCGGCCACACCGAGAGTGAGACCATCCACGCCGAGAACAAACTCACACTCCAGTACTACGAGCCGGAGGAGAAACGCCACGAAACGCCGATTTTCATCGTCTACGCGCTGGTCAATCGCCCCTACATTCTCGACCTCCAGCCCGACCGCAGCGTCATCCGCCATCTGCTTTCGGAGGGGTTCGACGTTTATCTCGTCAACTGGGGAGAGCCGTCTGTCCTCGACCAGACGCTGTCGATGAGCGATTACGTGAACCGCTACATGGACAACTGCACGCAGGCAATCCGCGAACACGCCGAAGTCGAGGACGTGCATCTGCTGGGCTACTGCATGGGTGGGACGATGTCTATCATGTACGCGACACAGTATCCCGAACACGTCCGGACGCTTTCGCTGATGGCGACGCCGCTGTCATTTGACGGCGACGGTGGCATCCTCGAACGCTGGGCGAATCACTTCGACCCCGATACGACAGTCGACGCGCTGGGGAATCTCCCGGCAGACCTCCTTGCCGTGGAGTTTTCGCTGATGGATCCCATCGACCAGTACGTCACGAAGTACGTCAACCTCTATGACAACATCGAGGACACCGACTTCGTCCGTAACTTCGCACGGATGGAGCAGTGGATCTGGGACGGCGTCGACGTCGCAGGCGAGGCCTACCGTGAGTTCATCAACGACATCTACAAAGACAACCAACTGGTCGACGGGGAGTACACCCTCGATGGCGAGCCAGTCGACCTCGCAGACATCGAGATGCCGGCACAGCAAATCGTCGGCGAGTACGACCACATCGTCCCGCCGGAGTCGAGTCGGCCGTTCAACGAGAACATCGCAAGCGAGGACGAGCGCCTCGTCGAGTTCGGCGCGGGACACATCGGCATCTCGGTCTCCTCGAAGGCACACGAAGACCTCTGGCCGGATGTCTGTGAGTGGTTCGCCGACCGCGACGCGAGCGTCGACGCCGAGACGGACGACGTTGCAACTGAACCCTCACCGACAGCAGACGGGGCCGCCGGCGACACTGCAGCGGCACGACGTGCTGTCGAGTCTATCGAGGGTATCGGCCCGACCTACGCACAGCGTCTCGGCGACGCCGGTATCGAAACCGCAGCAGACCTCCGGGAATACGACTCCGAAGAGCTGGCCGATATCGCAGAGACCGGCACCGCTCGCACCGAAGAGTGGCTCGACCAGATTGCCTGAGGCTCGGGCACACTCGCAATCACCGGCGGTGAGAGCGACAACACTGCGTTTTCCGTGCTACATGCCGAGAATACTCCCGTCGGCCCATTTCTCCTCGTACTCGCTTTCGTCTGCCAGTAGCATGAGAATCCCTTCGATGAGGCCCAGAACAGCCGGAATCGCCGTCCAGAAGAGACAGAGATAGAGGACGCCGTTTCGCATATTCCCCTGGTAGAACTTGTGGACGCCCAGTCCACCGAGAAGCACCGCGAGCAGGCCCGCGATGACCTGCTCGGAGTCGTCCATCCCGCCAAGCGAGGGCTGGCTGATCCCACACTCGGGGCACATCTCTGCTTGCTTGTGAATCAACGTCGCGCAGTCGACGCAGTACTTCTCGTTTTCGTCACGGTCTCTGTAGCCTCCGTCGAGCCGTGTCGACTGGTTTACCCCACACTCGGGGCACACCTCGGCGTCCCCGGCGATTTCCGCGCCGCAGTTGATGCAGTGTTTCATCGTACTGAAACACGTGTCGCTCCGGTAGTAAAAGTCGGGTTGACCGTCCAGTGGGTTCCGAACTGCTGGCACTCTCACGGTCGCTGTTGCTCGTCGTACAGGACGAGGACGACTGCGAGCACCCCGTAGCCGGCACCGACGGCGACGACAGAGAGAGTGCCGTAGACGAACAGCTGTACCAGCCCGAGTCCGTAGCCGTACCCGAGCAGCAACCCACTCCCGGTGCGTCCCGGATTCGACCCCTGCCAGTCGGTCAGTGCGCTGGCACTCCAGTCGAGCAGTGCCGGCATCGGCAGGACGACGACGAGAAACAGGTGTCCCAGCGTTGCTGGTGCTGCCAACGCGGCCCAGATACCTGCGAGAATTCCGGGATAGATACCCGCACAGCGAGCACACACCCGAATTGTTCGTCCCCGCACTACCGGTGCATAACAGCGGTCGTACTCCGCGGGCAGGTGATGCGAGAGCAGAAACGGTCGCGTTCGTGCGAGTCCACGCCGCAGTTCTCGCCAGTCGATGGCCATCTCAGTAGTGAATCGAGTGGCCGGCCGCCCCTTTGACGGCTTCGTGGACGGCCTCGGACAGCGTCGGATGGATGTGGACGGTCGCGGCGACATCTTCGAGTGTCGCGCCCATCTCGATGGCGAGTGCGAGTTCGGCGACCATCTCGGAGGCTTCCGGGCCGACAATCTGTGCGCCGAGAATGAACCCGGCGTCGCTGTCGGCGACGACGCGAACGAATCCCTCGCGTTCGCCAAGCGTGAGCGCCCGGCCGGAAGCCCGGAGTGGCATCTGACCGACGACGGGCTCGAAGCCGGCCTCCTCGGCCTCGCTTTCGGTCAGCCCGACGGTGCCGATTTCGGGGTCGGTGAACACTGCCGCGGGCATCGCCTGGTAATCCAGTGCGGCGGGCTTGCCGGCGATGACCTCCGCGGCCGTCTCACCCTCACAAAAGGCCTTGTGTGCGAGCATCGGTTCGCCGGCAACGTCACCGACGGCGAAGATGTGGTCGTGGCTCGTCCGTGCGTTCTGGTCGGTTTCGATGAAGCCACGGTCTGTCGTGGTGAGACCGACGGCCTCCAGATTCAGCGTCTCCGTCACTGGTTCGCGACCGACGGCGACCAGACACTTCTCGGCGTCGTAGAAGGCAGTGTCCCCATCTTCGGTCTCTGTGGCGACGGTCAGCCCGTCGCTGGTCTCTTCGGACTCGCTTGCGCGCTCGCCGAAGTGGAAGTCGACGCCGAGGTCACTGGCGCGTTCCTGCACGACCTCGGTTACGTCTGCTTCGTATCCCGGCAACGCGCTGTCGAGTTGTTCGAGGATGGTGACGTCAGTGCCGAGTTTCTGGAACACCGTCGCCAGTTCCATCCCGATGTAGCCAGCGCCGACGATGACGAGGCTGTCGGGCACCGACGACAGGGCCAGTGCGTGTTTCGAGGAGAGAATATGCTCGCCGTCGAACTCGAAGTTGGGTATCTCCAGTGGGCGGCTCCCGGTCGCGAGAATCGCGTGTTCGAACTCGATTGTCTCTGCGCCCTGGCCCGCCTCGTCGTGGACGATGCGTGCCTTCTGTTCGCCCGCGAACTCGGCGCGGCCCTCGATGAGATTCACGCCGGCGTTGTCACACAGCGACTCGACACCTTTTGTCAGGCGACGAACCAGCCGGTCTTTCCAGGTGACCAGCCCCTGCATATCCACCGCGGGGTCTGCGTAGATTCCCATCGACTCGGCGTTGCCTGCCTGGTGGGCGATGTCCGTCGCGGAGACAAATGCCTTCGACGGAATGCACCCGTGATTCAGGCAAGTGCCGCCGTAGGCGCCAATCTCGGCGAGTGTCCCGTCGAGGTCGAGTTGTGCGGCGCGGATGGCGGCGACGTAGCCGCCCGGTCCACCGCCGACGACCAGTACCTCCGTCCCCGTAGTTACATCTCCGACGACCATACCAACAGACTGGCAGTGGGAGGGACTTCAGTCTATCCCGCTTGCGACGAGAGAGGAAATCCCTCCTGGAATACCCGAAACGGCTATTCGAGCAACAGCAGGCGCGGATCTTCGAGGTACTCGATGACGGTGTTGGTGAAATTTGCTGCCTCCGCACCGTCGATGACGCGGTGGTCAATCGACAGCGACAGCGGCAGTGTGTGCGCGGCGACAACCTCGCCCTGTGCCACCGTCGGTCGCTGTTCGAGTGCGCCAAGCCCGAGAATCGCCGTCTCGGGATAGTTGATGATGGGGGTCGCGTACTCCCCGCCGATGGCACCGAAGTTCGTCACAGAGAACGTGCCACCTTTCATCTCCGCAGGCTCCAGCGAGCGGTCACGGGCGCGCTCGGCCAACTCCCGCACCTCGCCGGCGAGTTCGAGGATGCCCTTCTCGTCGACGGTGTCCACGACGGGCACCATCAGGCCGGCATCCGTCGCGACGGCGATGCCGATGTTGTACTCGTGTTTGATTCGAATCTCCTCTTCGTCCTCGTCGAGACTGCTGTTGAGAATGGGGTATTCCTTCAGTCCGGCGACGATGGCCTTCAGCACGAACGGGAGGTAGGTCAGCGAGACGCCGCGCTCGTCGGCCCGCTGTTTCAATTCCGCGCGTGTCTTGACTAACTCGTCGACGACGGCGGTGTCGTGGTGACTGACGTGTGGTGCAGTGTAGACCGACTGCTCCATCTGCTGGCCAATCGTGCGCCGAATCCCGCGATACGGCTCTGTCGTGACCGCTTCATCCGTGACTGTCTCCTCAGTGGTCGCTGGCTCGGTGGCTGCAGTGTTCGCTGGCAAAGCGGCCGTCTCCGCGTCAGTCGCTGTCGTCGAGACATCCGCCTCGACGTAGGCACGCACGTCTTCGGGTTCGACGAACGCCTCGCCGTCGCGGGTTTTGCCGGTCGGTACTGCATCGAGGTCGACGCCTTCCTCCTCGGCGAGACGTCGTGTGGCGGGGACAGCGAGCGTCTGGTCGCGGTCGGCCGCCTCGGCCCCGTCGGTGCTCTCCGTGCTCACCTTCGAGATAGCGGATTTGGTCGCGGAGGTGTCGTCGTCATCGTCGACGCTCGTCACCGCGGCGGCGACGTCGGCGTCGTCGGAGCCGCTCTTTTGTACGGCATCGCGCACGTCGGCTTCGGTGATGCGTCCACCCGGCCCCGTGCCGGTGACAGCGGTGATATCGACGTCCAACTCCCGTGCCAGCCGACGCACGTTCGGCGGTGCGAACACACGGCCGCCGCTTGCACTCGCGTCGTCGGGCTCGTCGTCTGACGCTGTGGGTTCCGCTTCGGCGGCGTCCGCTTCGGCTGTCTCTTCGGATTCCGCTTTGTCTGTGTCGTCGCCGGTATCGATGGTGATGACGATGTCGCCGACCGGCACCATGTCGCCCTCTTCGGCGTGGAGTTCGACGACCGTCCCGGCTTTCGGCGATGGCAGGTCGACGACTGCCTTGTCGGTCTCGACTTCTGCGAGCACTTCGTCCTCGCTGACGGTGTCGCCCGGTTCGACCAGCCAGGTGACGATTTCACCTTCTGCGACCCCCTCGCCGACGTCTGGAAGTGTGAACTCGAACATCTCAAAACTCCACAGTCTCGCGGATCTGGTCTTTGATGCGCGCCGCCTCGGGCAGGTAGTAGTCCTCCAGCGCGTACAGCGGGAAGGGCACGTCAAAGCCCGTTACGCGAGCGATGGGGGCCTCCTGGTAGAGCAGTATATCCTCCTGGATGGTGGCGATAATTTCACCTGCGAGACCGCCGCTTTTGGGTGCTTCGTGGACGACGACCGCCCGGCCGGTCTTCTGGAAGGACTCCTTGATGGTGTCTTCGTCAAGCGGCGAGAGCGTCCGCAGGTCGACGACCTCGCAGTCGATTCCCTCCTCGGCGAGGTCGTCTGCGGCCTCTATCGTCGGTTGG